>CAIMPQ010000062.1 GCA_903843315.1 uncultured beta proteobacterium | reverse complement strand
TCCTGATAACTGACTCCTATTGGCAGATGGTAGCTATTACACCGATGGGTTGCCTTGCTGAATGCGGAGCTTTTTTATCCCCTGAAATCTGAGCTAGATCAACTGGCTGGGCGAGATTTGATTTAACCTAGAAAAATGCACTTCATTCATGCCCTGCTATTGACGACTCTAGTGGCGACACCTTTATTAGGCATGGCGAATACTTGTGACACAGGACGCCTTCAATCCCCCATCAACATCACCGCAAGCCAAAAACAAAAACTTCCCAGCCTGGTATTTGACTATAAAAATACACCGCTAGTTCTTGCTAATGACGGGCATACCTTGCGCATCAGGATTAATAACCACAGTCAATTAAAAGTCGGCAAGCAAATCTACGCCCTTTCCCAGGTACATTTCCATACTCCAGCAGGCGACCAAATTGCTGGTGAAGTCTTTCCAATGGGCGCTCACTTTCTCCACAAAAGCACCAATGGACAACTACTAGCTTTGGTCGTGCTGTTTCGCCTGGGTGAGCCTAATAAAACCATTAATACCCTTTTAGCCAATATTCCAAAACAAGTTGGTCCTAATCAAGCGATTGAAAATACGTCCATTGACATCCATGGATTGCTGCCTACTGATAAAGCTTACTACCGCTATATGGGTTCCCTGACAGCTAGCCCTTGCACTGAAGGGGTGGAGTGGATCATCTTAAAAGAACCCATCACTGTATCTGCAGAACAATTAACCGCTTATAAAAAAGTTTTCCCTAATAACGCTCGAGCACCCCAACCCATTAATCAGCGGCCGATTCTAGAAAGTATCTAAGGAGATATCGAGAACCCGTTATCCAATTGCGATAGATCAAATTCACGCACCGTAAAGTCCTTAATAATCAGATCAGCACCTCGTGTTCAGACTAAGGACTTTCATGCACATCAAGCTTGCGCAACTCCCAAAAACTATAGCTCTATTTTGGCTTACAGCCCTAATCTGTATTGGGCTTACACCAATACAAGGGAAGGCAGAAACCAAAGCTACCAAGACCAGTAATCAAACAGGCATTGAAGTCAAAGTGACTCCCGAGATGCTTGGCGCAGGTGTGGTGTCTAGCGGCGCTGTTTTACCTCCCATTCCAGCAGTAACGGGCAATCGTCAGAAACCAGTTGCTTCTTGGGGCAAGCCTTTACCCTATCCTATCGTGATTGCCGATCGACGCAATAATCGTTTGATTGAAATTGCTCCGAATAAGAAAATCATTTGGGAATTTCCATCTCCTAGTATTAAAGTCTATCGTGGCAACGAAGACGTGAACTTCTCTCCTGATGGCAAGCAATTGGCTGTTAGCGAAGAAGATAATTTTGATGTTCATATTGTTGATTACGAGAAAAAAATACTGACTTGGACTTATGGCATCCCAGATAGGCGCGGCAGTGGCCCAGGCTTACTCAACTACCCTGATGACGCTCACCTATTGGCTGATGGAAAATTTATTACCGCAGACATTCGCAATTGCAGAGTACTGATTGTCGATCCGCAAGATAACTCCATTGTTTCTCAATGGGGAACACCCGGTAAATGCAAACATAATCCGCCCTACGAATTAGCTCATCCAAATGGAGCAACCCCAATGGAAAATGGGGATATTCTAGTGACGGAAATTACTGATTCATGGATTTCTCGGATCACCAGAGAGGGCAAAGTGGTATGGAGCGTGAAGGCTCCAAATATTCGCTACCCCTCCGATGCTTTCCCGACTGTTGATGGTAAGCAAGTGATCGTTGCTGACTTCTGGAAACCTGGCAGAGTGGTGATTTTCGATCCCCTCACCAGAAAGATTACTTGGGAATATTTTGCCAAGGATGGCGAAGGTGCTTTAGATCACTCTTCAATTGCTAGAGAGTTACCAGATACGGGTGATATTCTGATCGTAGATGATCTTAATGACAGAGTGATCGTAGTGGATCGCAAAACAAAAGAGATTATTTGGCAATATGGGGAAAAGGGCAAAAAAGGTTTTACCCCTGGACTACTCAATTATCCCGATGGGGTGGATTTAGATGTATTTAGGGACTGGAAAACAGCTATTCAGAAATGATGCGTCATTTGCGACTCCAAAAGTACTAAGCCCCGATCTCCGGGGCTTTTTATTACTGGTGATGCGTTTTAACAGTTAAATGAATGGGCCCTTTAGAGCTTGTGATGAGTCTTATCGCAAAGTGGTGCATTCTCAGACTGTTTGCAGCCACAAAAATAGACTATTTCCGTTTTAGTCGCTACATACTCTACAGGAGTGCAGTCAGTTGATTGATGCATGCCATCACATAAAGGCTGCTTTTTACTGATACCGCATGAGCACCAGTAATAGGTTTTACCCGCCTCGACCTGGAGGGCATAAGGTTCATTTTTTGCGGTTTTTTCTTGCATCTGAAGTCCCTCATTCAATAGTAGAAATAAAAGTATTTGGTTTTTGTGCTCAAGCTAAGGTATTACCTGCTTGATCCAAAAATTCTGACAGGCTAATAGCCTCACCGATCTCTTTAGGCAAAGCATCCCTGACTGAAAAGACACCCAATACCTTCCCGTTAGAAGAAGTAATGGGTAAATGCCTAAAGCCCCGTTCAATCATGATCAGAACCGCATTAGAAACCGTCATCTCTGGTGTGATGCAGTGAGGCTTAGGCGTCATCACTTCGGTTACTCTCGTCAGCTCTGGATTGAGCGGTTTAGATACCACTCTAGTCATAAGATCTCGCTCGGTTAATATCCCCAAGAGTTCGCCATTGGGCTCCATGATCAACACAGAACCTGTATTTGCTTTAGTCATGATGCGCGCCGCCTCTAATACTGTTGATTTAGGTGAGAGACATACCAAACTTCGATGCGTAATGGATTGAGAGACGGTGCGATCTGACATATCAAGCTCCTAGTAGCGTTAGTTAGCGCAATCCTGCGTTTATTTTTTCCAAAGCAGCCTCACCTGGGCATAACTGCGACTCTCTTAATGAATTTAAAGGCTGAGGGCAAGTATTCAATGCTTCATGTAGATCGGTAGCTAAAGGATCTAAGTACAACAAACCAGTGACCACCTCACCCCGCTCTTGATGTTCATTGATATAACTTAATGCGGCATACCGATTGGTTGGATCGTAATCCTCATGCAGTTTACGTAAGCGTAAATAAGAACCATCGTGCTGCTGGACTTCAACTAGCTCACCGGGAGCATATTGCGTTGTAATCTCCTCATGCATAGGCATAAAGTCAATACGACTTACTGCTTCGTTATGTTGTCTTACATAGTCATAGCTTTTTGTACTACCCCCATGGTTATTAAATGTGACGCAAGGACTAATCACATCAATAAAGGCTGCTCCTCCATGGCCAATTGCACCTTTGATTAAAGGAACGAGTTGGTCCTTATCTCCAGAGAAACTTCGAGCAACATAGGTGGCACCAAGCTGCAGGGCTAGACCAACCAGGTCGACGGGGCTATCGTTATTCACAACACCCTTCTTACTCTTTGACCCACGATCCGCTGTGGCAGAAAACTGTCCTTTTGTTAGGCCATAGACCCCATTGTTTTCGACGATATAGGCCATACGCACATTGCGTCGCATCGCATTAGCAAACTGCCCCAATCCAATCGAAGCGGAGTCACCGTCACCCGATACACCCAAATACAAGAGGTCACGATTCGCTAAGTTAGCTCCAGTCAAAACAGATGGCATACGGCCATGAACTGTATTAAATCCATGAGAAGCCCCCAAGAAATAATCAGGCGTCTTAGAGCTACACCCAATACCGGAAAGCTTTGCTACTCGATGGGGCACTACATCCATCTCCCAGCAAGCCTGAACAATCGCCGCCGATATTGAGTCATGACCGCACCCTGCACATAAGGTAGAAATTCGTCCCTCATAGTCACGACGGGTATAGCCGACCTTGTTTTTTTGTAAGGTCGGATGATGCAGAGTTGGTTTATTAATATAGGTCATGCTAACTCCTTACTACCAGAAGCTGCTGTTGAAGTTTTAGCAATGCCTAGATTCTTTTCAATCGCCTTGACGATAAATCGGGCTGTAATGGGTGTGCCATCGTAATGGAGCACTTTGACGAGATTGCTATTCATTATCTCTAGCTCATTCATTAGTAAAGTGTGCATTTGTGCATCCCGATTTTGCTCAACGACAAATACCTTGTCATGTGAGTCAATAAACTCTTTAACAGACTTTGGAAATGGGAAAGCGCGCAGTCGCAGGGCATCTAACCCATTCCCCTCTTCATCCAAAATATCTAAAGCCTCTTCCATTGCAGGGCTTGTCGAACCAAAGTAGATCACGCCATATTTACTCGGCTTCTTGGCTAATCGGACAAGGGGCTGCGGGACCAAGGTGGCAGCTGTTTCAAATTTACGCAACAACCTTTCCATGTTGTAGATGTAATCTACGCCCTTTTCAGAATATCTCGCATAGGGATCACGGGTCGTTCCACGAGTAAAGAAGCTGCCCTTGGTGGGATGCGTACCCGGAATGGTTCTCCATGGAATGCCATCGCCATCGACATCTTTATAGCGACCAAAATCTTTACCGGACTCTAACTCCTCAGCCGTCATCACCTTACCGCGATCATAGGTGCGCCCCTCATCCCATACAAAGGGATCACAAAGCCGTTGGTTCATGCCAATATCCAAATCGGTCATTAAGAAAATCGGTGTTTGCAAGCGCTCAGCTAGATCAAGCGAGATTGCGGCCTGCTCAAAACACTCTTGGGGGTCTTGCGGGAATAACATGACATGCTTGGTATCTCCATGCGAAGCGTATGCACAAGCAATCAAATCCGATTGTTGAGTACGGGTAGGCATTCCTGTAGAAGGGCCACCGCGCTGTACATTCACAATCGTCACTGGAATCTCAGCAAAATACGCCAAGCCGATAAACTCTGTCATCAGAGAAATACCGGGTCCCGAAGTAGCGGTGAATGCTCTAGCACCATTCCACGCAGCCCCAATCACCATACCAATTGAAGCTAACTCATCTTCCGCCTGAACAATAGCAAAGCGATTTGATCCCGTTTCTGGGTCTAATCTAAATTTTCTGCAGTACTTATCAAAAGCCTCAGGAACTGAAGAGGAAGGCGTAATGGGATACCACGCAGCAAAGGTAGCGCCACCATAGACACAACCTAAACCAATTGCACTATTACCATCAGTGAAAATACGATTACCCACTTGATCAGAGCGCTTTACACGAATACCTAATGGGGCTTTGAGATTTTTCTTGGCATACTCATGGCCCAAATTAAAGGCTTTCATATTGGAGTCAAGCAACGCCTCCTTGCCTTTGTACTGCTCAGAGAATAATTTCTCAAATACAGCCGCATCTACATCAAGCAACACTGACAATGCACCTACATAAATAATGTTCTTAAATAACTGACGTTGCCGTGCCTCACTATAAGCAGCGTTACTGATCTCAGTTAAAGGCACACCAATAATCTGAATATCTTTCCTAAATTTATCCTCAGGAATAGGTCTTGTAGAGTCATAAAAGAGGTAGCCTCCAGGCTCAATCTCGGCAATATCAGCATCCCACGTCTGTGGATTCATAGCTACCATCATGTCTACACCACCACGGCGTCCTAAATAGCCCTTCTCACTGACCCTGGCCTCATACCAGGTAGGCATACCTTGGATATTGCTGGGGAAAATATTCCGCGGGCTAACGGGAACACCCATTCGCAGAATCGCTTTGGCAAATAACTCATTGGCCGAAGCGGATCCTGAGCCATTCACATTAGCAAATTTAATAACAAAATCATTAATGGCTTCTATTTGCTTCATGCTGACTCCCTTGCATGGAGACCGATTTGCTTATCGCGACATTCAAGCCCAGCTTGTGCGGTGTTGAGTAAAAATTTCTGCATATCCCATGCTCCTGTTGGGCAACGTTCCGCGCACAAACCACAATGCAAACAGACATCCTCATCTTTCACCATCAACTTCCCAGATTTCAAATTCTGAGAAATATATAAATCTTGTTCATGATTGCGTGCTGGAGCCTTTAAACGCGTGCGTAGATCTTCTTCGGTGCCACCAATAGTGAAAGTAATGCAATCCATTGGGCAGATATCCACACACGCATCACATTCAATACAAGTCTCGCGAGTGAAGACAGTTTGCACATCGCAATTTAGGCAGCGACTTGCTTCTTTATAGGCTGTGGCTGCATCAAAGCCAAGCTCCACCTCAATGCGAATACTAGAGAGGGCCAAATCAGCAGCAGCCCAAGGTACCGCATAGCGCTCATCCTCCGAGACATCGTTGTGATAGCTCCATTCATGAATTCCCATCTTCTGGGACATCAGGCTCACTGTTGGTGGCGGTCTAACAGCCACATCCTCATGATTCAGGAAGCGATCAATCGAGATTGCTGCTGCATGGCCCTGCGCTACAGCAGTAATAATATTTTTTGGTCCAAATGCGGCGTCACCCCCAAAAAAGACTTTGGTATTACTTGATTGGAAGGTTTCTTTATCTAACTCTGGTAATCCATGGCGGTTAAATTGAATTCCACAGTCTTTCTCAATCCAGGGGAAGGCATTTTCTTGTCCGACTGCCAGCAGTACAGAATCACATTCAATATAGACGTCGGGCTGACCGGATGGAACCAGGCTGCGAGCACCCTTTTCATCAAAAACCGCTTTCACGATTTCAAAAACCATACCCACCAATTTTCCATTTTTGCATTCGAAGCTTTTGGGAACGTGATAATTCAGAATAGGAATACCTTCATGCAAAGCATCTTCTTTTTCCCAGGGCGACGCTTTCATTTCATCGAAACCACTCCGCACGATGACCTTGACATCCGTGCTCCCCAAACGCCTAGCGGAACGACAGCAATCCATTGCCGTATTACCGCCACCCAAAACAATGATCTTTCCCTCTACCTGTGTGATATGCCCAAATGAGACTGACGCCAACCAATCAATTCCGATATGAATATCTTTTGCAGCCTCTTTCCTTCCGGGAATATCTAAATCCCTGCCTCGAGGCGCACCCGAACCAATAAAGATGGCATCGTATCCCTCTTTAATGAGGGATTTAAGAGATTCAATACGTTGTCCGCTTTTGAAATTCGCACCCATATTGAGAATGTAGTCAGTCTCCTCATCTATTACTGACTCTGGCAAACGAAAGCGTGGAATTTGTGACCGAATGAAGCCGCCGGCTTTAGCTTCGCCATCGAAAATCGTCAGGTCGTATCCCAAAGGCATCAGATCCCGAGCAACAGTGAGAGAAGAAGGACCAGCACCAACGCATACCACTCTCTTGCCATTTTTTGCTGCAATACTCGGCATACGACCCTGAACATCACCTTTGTTATCTGCGGCTACTCGCTTTAAACGACAAATCGCAACTGGCTCTGGATCGGCACCGTTATTTTCTTCAACACGTCCACGGCGACAGGCTGGCTCACAAGGTCGATCGCATGTTCTTCCAAGGACACCAGGAAAAACATTGGAGACCCAATTGATCATGTAGGCATCTGCATAGCGCCCCTGTGCAATCAAGCGAATATATTCCGGTACAGGAGTATGTGCGGGACAGGCCCATTGGCAATCGACAACTTTATGAAAATAAGAGTGATTCAAGCAGTGGATCTCCTGCATCTAAAGAGCATTTCAAGTAACGATAAATTCCATGAAATTATTCTACGCACCTAAATGGATCCAATCCTCAGGTATACCCTCCTACTTTCAAGAATTACTAAGAATAATCATTGTTCAATTGATCTATATCAAAACTGTGCAGATGCAGCATTTCGTTTATAGGGAACAACCCATTCTGATCCGGGATTTTGGTCCAATAAGCTATTGATATACAGGTCTAGACTCATGGTGATTGGGAATCAACCAAAAATCTGAGGTAGTCCTTTAAGTAGATCTCTGATGAGATTTATTTCGTCGATCGCGAGTTAGTAAAAGCAGTTTCGAGGAAGTCAATTTTGTTCGCCCCGCAATAATAAAAAGGGACTACAGAAATGTAATCCCTTTTGTTTTAGGGTGGCGCACTCCTAAACCTAATACCTCAGGCTTAGTCCTTCATATAGTCGTGTACTACCTCCCCCATACCTAAAGTGAGATCAGCGACAAAATGCACGGCAGAAAGAACCTCTAAGACAGGTAACTTAGCCACATCAGCAATCACATGATTAAAAAGTTGCAAGTCAGCCGGTGAAGAC
>CAIMPQ010000061.1 GCA_903843315.1 uncultured beta proteobacterium | reverse complement strand
CTGCCCATAGCTCAGCTGGATAGAGCAACGCCCTTCTAAGGCGTAGGTCGCACGTTCGAATCGTGCTGGGCAGGCCAAAAACTGTAAAGTATGTATCCGGTATAAAACGTAAACCATGTCTCGGGTAGTACACTCGTTCCTGTTGTGGTAAGGCGCTGGGCGAAATAAGTCAATAACTCATGTCACTCTAATTATTTAGATGCTTTAGGAAATCAAACAATGATCATTTGGATGCGAATTGCTCTTATTACTGTTTTGATTATTAGCAGCGGATCAGCAACATATGCTAAGGATCAGCCAAGTTACATCATTAGTTCCGGTAGGGTTCCCCAACTTAATCCCATTAAATACGAAATTGCCTTTGTATCGCGTTTTGACAACCGAATTATTGTTGACTCAGGTACCCCAGGGCCATCTGTGGATGATGTGATCGCTGGTAGCGGGACCTTATGGGATAAAAAAGGGGTTCAAATTGGCCGATTTGATGCTAATACGAGGGTATCTGAAAGGCTAAAAGATGGCGATAAGCGTTTACTTTTCGTTACTTATTCCTTCGGTGATGGTCAGGACTCGATTGTGATATTGGGTGTTGGAACATATGCGGGTACGCTCGGCCTTATGAATCAGCAGGTTACAAATACTTTTTCTATCGTGGGCGGAACGGGAAAATTTCTAGCCGCTGGCGGCAAATGCCAAATTACGCGGATAGATCAAATTAACTATCAATTGTCATGTACAGCTTTCACTGATTATTGAATATGGGCTAGAAGGGCGGATGAGTTTATTTTGCCGTAACCCCTCTAATAGGTATTGCGATCTGAGGGACTAAGTTCTGGTGGGGCCATAGGATTACTGATCACTTACCTGACTCGATGCAAATTCTAAAAAATATTGTCTTTATCTTTTTGATGTGAGCATCCTCCTCATAATTTCCTGCTTAGTAAATATTGATTTTTTTGATCACAATGTAAAAATATTTAATACTTATGTAATCAAAAGGCTAATTAATTGCTATCGCCTTAATCGAAAGCAATTAGGAGGCTTTTGTAGAGCAGAATCTAATTAGTTTTTTCGGAAACTATTCTTTTGTAGACCCGCTTAATTTTAATGGCGGGATCAGAGTAAGTCATACCATGCTCGGAGAAGATCCAGAATCTTTCTCCATTAATAGCTTTAATATCTTTCCCCATGATTACAAGATCAAATGCTCGCATTTTTGGTAACGCCATTTCTGGAGAGCTCGATTCTTTTAGCTGGACATCGGAAATCCCATTGGCCCTGCTGGCAATCATATAAGAGCTATAGCCATAAGAATATGTTGTAGAGGTGATCTTGTAAGCCCCAATACCTGAATAGCTTAATTGGTCGCTACCCACCGATTTATTGGAGGCATAAGTAAAGATTCCGTCCTTAATGATGACTCTTGCTGAGACCTCTGGGGGATAAAGCCGTTTATCTCCATCCATCCATTCAACTAGGTTATATGAACCCTCAATAAGCGATTTAGCCTTTTCAAGGGCTGGGGTTGATTGAGCAAAAGATAATGTAGCTGTTAAAGCCAATAGCGCAGTTAGTATGTTTTTACTTAAATGACACATTTAAACTCCCCGTAGAGTAGCCAAAGTCTATTATCTTGGATACTAGCAAAGATCTAGGATCCTCTGCCCTAGGGCACCAAGAAACACTAAACTACCAAACACCGGCAGAACGTTTTGCCCTAACTGTTGCATCGACGGGTTGAGATCAATATCGATAGCGGCCTCTGACCTAAGTTCATATTCGTCAGTTCACTCGCCAAATTAGATATCCGACCGACCCCCAGCCTGCCAATGCCAAGCAATATCCACCCAATTCCACTCCAAACCACAGATCTCGGTGCGTACTCTACACCTGATCTTGCCAGGCTTAAACCATTGTGTAAGCTATTGATTTATATCATTTTTACAGCTTCTAAGGCGTAGGTCGCACGTTCGAATCGTGCTGGGCAGACCAAAGGCCTGACTGGCCGATTGGATAGGACAGAAGTCATTCCACTAGTGACATACCCTCGGTACTGCAGTTCTATTCATTCTATTAGTAGTTATTTCCAATATAACCAATTAAATAGTTTGATTTAGATCAAAAGGTAGTTAGAGTTTATCTAACAGACCTTCGAGCTGCCTTAGCGTCCTGCTAAGCCTATCGCCCCAGATTTCGAATACATTTCAATTCTTGAGGGGGTAGCAATGCTCACATTATTCAAAACTTTCCCTATTCCTATGTTGGTAAAAATATAGATTCTTTCACGATTAGTTTTGACGTGAGTCCATTTTGCTAAATATTATTTAAAAAATACTGTGGGAAGTAATTTCATAAATGAATACAAAAACAATACTACACATCTTAGTTTTTTTAGGTATATGTTTTTCGGCGAACATTGCTGTGGCGGATCAAAAGCCAAATGTTGTGATCTTAATGGCCGATGACGTGGGGTGGAATGATTTTGGAGCCTATACAGGTGGAGGGGCTGCTTTAGGCCATCCAACCCCGAATATCGATAGGGTTGCAAAAGAGGGTGCACTGTTTACCAATTGGTATGGTCAAGCAAGCTGCACAGCTGGCCGAGCATCATTCATGACAGGTCGGATTCCCATACGTACAGCACTCTCCGTCGTAGTGGTGCCGGGCGATCTTAACGGACTGAAAAAAGAAACCCCAACTATTGCTGAGTTTTATAAAAAGAATGGGTATCAAACCTACTTTTCAGGTAAATGGCATTTAGGCGACAAGCCTGAGATGTATCCAATTGAGCATGGCTTTGATGAAATGAAGAATTTTGCTGCTTACTATCCTGGAGTCTATTCTTATTCGGATTTATCACCCAATATGCACCCTTGGTTTCCAAAATATAACGATGCTTTTTGGAAAGCTTATCAAGACACTGTAAATCTGTATGAGTGGAGTGGAGTAGCGGGCAAAAAGGCCAAAAAAGAAGGCCTAATTACTTATGACAATTTAGCTGAGTTTGATGTTCGTCAAACCGATTCAGCAGTTGCTTATATTAAGGGTCATGCGAAAGGAGATAAACCTTTCTTTATGGATGTTAACTTCATGAAGTTACATAACCCTACAAACCCTGCAAAGGAATTTAAGGGAAAGACACATCTAGGAAATTATTCAGACTCAGTATTGGAGTTAGATTCCAATATTGGTCGCATTATGGATGTGATCCGAGCAGAAGCGCCAAATACGATTGTGATCATCACATCTGATAATGGGGCGTGGCAAGATGCTTATCCAGATGCAGGAACAACCCCATTTCGCGGGGAAAAGGGAACGGCATTTGAGGCTGGGTGGCGCGTTCCAGGAATCTTATGGGCCCCAGGAAAGGTACCGCCCGGCCAAGTGCTCACTGAAATGATGTCCCATTTAGATGTTTGGCCAACTACTGCTGCCTTGGTTGGAATTACTCCGCCTAAACGTGGTGAATACCAAGACAATAACGGCAAACCGATTTACTTTGATGGGATGGATAACAGTGAATACATCACTGGAAAAACAAAACACTCCATTCGCAATGACTGGATCTATATTAGTGGCGAAAGCTTTGGTGGAGTTCGTGCTGATATTGGTGGTGATCCTAAATCTCCAGATCTGAAGATTGCATGGAAAGCGCTTTATACCTCCAAAGATACCTGGCTTGGGCCAGAATTGAATATGGGGTTACCCGCTGTTTACAACTTGACAATGGATCCATTTGAAAAATACGACATGCTATTTAATGGTTCTGTTTCTACTCGAAATCCTACAAGCTCTCCAGGGCGGTTTTCTGGTCAAGATAATGGGTGGACAGCTGCTTTGACTGGCCCAGTTATTTTAGATTTTAATAAATCTATTATTAAATATCCCAATATGAGACGCGTTCCTGGGGGTGCTTCTAATGACTTGATTCCAAATCTACAAGACCCAGGTAATCCAGTACCCGCTATGGATCCACATAAGGCCCCAAAAATTGGCGCAACGGGTGGATAACTACTAGGCGCTGGCTATATCGAATATGAATTTAATAGGAGTGAACCATGAAGCAAGATAAATTTCTAGTGAACAAACTGCTGCTACCCATATTATTGCTTGGGCTCATTTTTTCTGAAACGGCAAATGCACAATGGGCATTTGCCGCACGCCATGTTATTGGACGCATCAATCAAATGACTCAAGATGACTCAAATGGCAAACCAGCATTTCAATTTGCAACAGTAATCATAGATGCTCCTGCAATCAAAGTTTATTCAACGGCAGTCAATGTAGTTAGTCAAAATCAAGCCATAACCATTGTTTCTCAAGATTCTCATAATTTAAAATTAAAGGTTTCTGAGGGCAATAAAAGCACTTCATTAAGTGTAGTTCCATTAAGCGATAGATCGTCTGAAATTATGATCTCTGCTACTGCTGCACCTCAGAACCAAGATCCCAGTACTTCATCAGTAGTTGATTCAGTATTAAAAATTTGCAAGCAGCTTAATAAGGTTTGCAAGCCTGGTGCGAATTAGCCTAGGGATTATTTCGCTATGTACAGGAGTATTTGTATGGCCTACATACGCTCAGTCTGATACCACGCCGATCCCAAAAGGTTCAGACGAATGGCGTTTTGAGCTAACTCCCTACTTATGGGCACCTACAATTAAATCTACTCTCAGTTATAACGACCAATATATTAAGTCCGTCGATCAAAATGCTAGTGATGTACTTCACAATCTTAAATCTGGCGCAATGATTTCTGGAGAGGCACACTATGGCAATTGGGGCATCCTAGGAGATGTAGTTAGTGCAACCCTCCAAAAAACTGGTGCCATTCCCGTTACCCCTCAACCGGGTGTCCAGATCAGCCTTGCTGATAAATCAACCGTGCAAAATACTATTGTCACTACCGCAGTAACCTACATGCTAATCAAAAATGACAATACTTATGTAGACGCTTTAGTTGGAGGTCGCTGGATAGGTACAACTTCGACAATTAATCTAACATTAACGGGGTCTCCTACATTCAGCGACTCTAAGGCTATGTCTACTGCTGATCCAATAGTGGGATTTAAAGGCCGTTATCGTATTGTCGACTCTACTTGGTATGTCCCTTTTTATGCTGATATCGGTAGTGGGGGAGGTACTACTAATGTTACTTGGCAAGCCATGTTGGGTATTGGTAAAACCATTGAGAAGTGGGTGGATATTGCGTTGGTATATCGGGGCTTGTACTACGATATGGACAGCTCAAAGACTAACGGGCAAGGCTTATTACAAAAGACTACCTTCCAGGGACCGCAATTGTCGGCAACCTTTAAGTTTTGATACGCCTTTATCTCTTCTCTGCTCACCCCATCGCAAAAATGATAGTTGAGTCTTCATGATGATGAGTAAATGACTTTTGTGGGTTAAGTTGAACTTAACCCAATCGAATGGTCGCTATGCAGCCATAAAGCAATGTTTGCTAAAACCAAAAAAGTTCCAACAAAGGGCCAAAGGGTATGCCATCCAGCTTCATGAAGTTGAAAATATATCATTTATTTCCCATTGATCTCCTACAAGCTTTTTTCTATTGCAGGTATTAGAACATTTCTTATTTATGAAAGTTCATCCTAAGGCAGTCATCACCTTTTTTATTTTTTTTGATTTGATGAGAATTGCTGCTGCACAGACAGACAGCAAGCCATTTATACAGCCTGAGATAAGTAATAGTGATATTGCAAAGAAATTGGCCAATCCTATTTCTAATGTAGTTACCGTTCCATTTGAGTGGAACTATGATCGGGGTACTGGGACTAACCAATCTGGATCAGATCAAACATTATTATTCCAGCCAGTGATACCCTTCGATGCAGGTGGAGGCGATACTATTATTGCTAGGCCCATTGTGACTGCAGAACGCCTTAATAACGTCAATGGATATACTGGTGCTGGGCTTAGTAATATTCAATTAGAAACTTTTTATGTCCCATACTCTTCCTCTTCCTGGTTTTGGGGCATTGGACCTTATCTCTCTTCTCCTGCTGGGTCAAGCGGTCAATTTGGCAGTCGACAAACAGGTGTAGGAGTGAATGCAGTTATTGTCAACCAAATAGGAGCTTGGACCTATGGGGTGATGGCTTTTCAGTCTTGGAGCATGGGAGGTACTGCCACTTCCGGTACAGCCAATAATTTTTATGCGCAGCCATTTATAGCTTATGTGACCCCTGGAGCTTGGACCTTTTCATTAAATACAGAATCAAACTATAACTACGATATGCGTCAGACTTCAATTCCAGTGAACTTTGATATATCTAGACTAGTGCAAATTGATAAATTGCCCATACAGTTCACTCTTGGACCTCGATATAACGTCAGTAGTATTCCAGGAGGACCACAAGGTTGGGGGGCTAGAGCTGTAGTTACTTTCGTTTTTCTAAAATAAATAAATTTCGTCTGATCTTGACTAATATGGATTTGGAGTAGGCTGGAGTCGTTGATGGTAAGTTATGTCTAAAGATATATATAAAAGAGGGTGACAATATGAATTATGTCCATGCAGGTCTTGTGTCCTGGTCTCCGTTTGTAACGGTGATGGATTTATGGTTATTACGTTTGTGATGAGCATACTTATTTATCGCCGCACCATCCTGCTTGCTTCAGCAATTGCGCTAATAGGTGGCGGGGTGGCCTATTGGTATCATCTTCAAAGCGGTACAACTTCTTTGACTCCCTTTGTTGTGGTTCAAAGCAATGGTAAGAATGCTCCATTGGGCATGGTATTCATCCCCGGCGGCGAATTCTTAATGGGCAGTGGTCACAAAAAAGCCCAGGATAATGAAAAGCCAGTACATCGAGTTAAGGTCAATGGCTTTTGGATGGATGACACCCATGTCACCAATGATCAATTCTCCCAATTTATAAAAGAAACAAACTACAAAACAACTGCTGAGCAAATTCCAGATTGGGAAACGATTCGAGTGCAGCTACCACCAGGCACACCAAAGCCGCCAACTTCAGTATTTGTAGCTGGAGCAATGGTTTTTGTGGGAACAAAGGCAAAAGTAAATCTTAATGACTACTCTCAATGGTGGGCGTATGTGCCTGGTGCAAATTGGAGGCATCCTACTGGGCCCCAAAGCAATATTGATGGCAAATCTAATCACCCTGTAGTTCAGATTAGTTACGAGGATGCTTTGGCTTATGCAAAATGGGCCGGCAAAAGATTGCCAACAGAAGCAGAGTGGGAGTTTGCAGCCAGAGGCGGCTTAAACCAAGCAACCTATGCTTGGGGTGATCAATTAGAGCAAGAGGGTAAACTCCCCGCCAATATTTGGGATGTTAAAAAGCAGCCTTTCCCCGTCATTAGCGCCAAAGCTGGTGGAGCAATGGGTACTAGCGCAGTTGGGACTTTTCCACAAAATGGCTATGGCCTATACGATATGACTGGTAATGCTTGGCAGTGGGTTGCAGATTGGTATCGCTCGGATTATTTCGCAATGCAATCCAAAGAATTTGGTAATAGTGTGGCCAATAACCCTCAAGGCCCCACTAACTCATATGATCCAGATGATGCCGGTGTACCTAGAAATGCACCCAAGAGGGTGATCCGAGGAGGATCATTTTTATGCAACGAAGATTACTGCCAGTCCTATCGCCCAAGCGCAAGACGTGGAGCGGATCCATTTAGTCCAATGTCGCATCTTGGGTTTAGATTGGCGAAAGACTCTCAGTAGTTTTTTTGTCGGTTAACCCGACAAATTCCACCTCCGACCATCGAACCGTCTGCAGAATCCACCCAAGATCCAATGATTTCCGGCCGATGCCAAGGTTCTCGGTACCTATGGCACGCCAAATTATTGGACATACCATTTAGATGTAAAGATAGTGCTTAAATAGAGGCTCGAAAGTCTTGAGGTAAGCACATGAGTAATGTTCACAAGATAGTGATAGTAGGGGGCGGTGCAGGGGGCTTAGAGCTAGCTACAAAGCTGGGGAACCGGTACGGATCTGCTAAGCCCAGCTCCCAAAAAATAAGTATCACCTTGGTGGATAAGAATCGCACTCATATATGGAAGCCAAAACTTCATGAGGTTGCTGCAGGCATTATGGATCTTGCTGATCAAGAGTTAGATTACATCGCTCAAGCACATTGGCATCATTTTGCATTTCGGATTGGTGAGTTGATCGATATTGATCGAGAGAAAAAAGAAATCCGTATTGGCGCATTTTTAGATGACTCAGGTGAATTAGTGACGCCTGAACGATTAATTCCTTACGATACATTAATCATTGCAATTGGCAGCTTAACAAATGATTTTGGTACTCCAGGTGTAGAAAAGTATGCGCAGCGCTTAGAGTCACTAGCCGATGCCAAACACTTTCATTTGCGAATGATTAATGCTTGCCTCAGAGCGCAGTCACAAGTTTCTCCCCTAGCGCTAAATCAACTTAAAGTGGCTATTATTGGCGCTGGTGCAACCGGGGTAGAGCTTGCTGCAGAACTGCATCGGACAACACGCCAGGTAATCTCATATGGTATGGATCGAGTTGACCCAGATAAAGATATGAAGGTTATCCTGATTGAGGCTGCATCACGTATATTGCCTGCACTCCCGGAAAGAGTATCTTCAGCGGCACAAATACTGCTGCTAGAACTTGGTGTGCAAGTTATTACAAATGCAAAAGTAGAAGAAGTCTTTTCAGATAAACTGCGCCTTTCTGATGGGTTAGAGATTCCTGCCGAATTAATTGTTTGGGCTGCTGGCGTTAAGGCACCTGATTTTTTATATGAAATTAGTGGCCTAGAGAGCAACCGCGCAAATCAGTTGGTAGTGTTACCGACACTACAAACCACGCGCGATCCTCATATCTTTGCAATGGGTGACTGCGCCGCTTGTCCTTGGCCTGAAGCTAATAATGGAAAGGGTGGGATAGTTCCACCCCGTGCACAAGCAGCGCATCAACAAGCTTCCCATTTATTTTCACAAATTCAAAATATTATTCAGGAAACCCCCTTGAAAACTTATCGATATCGTGATTTTGGCTCTCTTGTATCACTAGGGAAATTTAGTAGCGTCGGAAGTATGATGGGCGGATTGATTGGTGGAAGCTTAATGATTGATGGCTTGTTTGCAAAGCTCATGTATATGAGCCTATATAAATTACATCAACTGGCCTTGCACGGCTGGATAAAGGTAATACTCGATACGATCAGTCGCCTCATTCATCGCAGAACTGATTCAATTGTCAAGCTTCACTAAAGCCACTTCATCTAAGGTATAGGTAGGTCAGAGGCCCGACTGGCTGTTAATCTACTTAGTACAGTATATGCATCAAGTACCCAGCCGCAATAGCACGCTTACTGTTATCTTCAGCCTCTTGACGATTCATGTCTTGGTTGTATTGAGTCGTATAGCCAATGCGAATTGCAGCAACTGCGCTGGTAGTATCTTCAATTGTTTTCCCTATCAATTTCACTTTTTCTGTATTTGCCTCACCAATCGTAATTCGCTTTGCGAGTAAGTCGGCAAAGAGAATATCGCTATCCCCGAAACCACGATTGAAGGTGGAAATAATAGACGGATAATTAGATAGACCGGCAGTTATAATTGGCCTGCAACCCTGAATTTGCGAATAAAATTCAAGTAAATATTTCTTTTGACTATCGGCTAATTTTGCAGTGGAAGCAAGTAACTCAATTTTATTTGGGCTTGTTGGATTTTCAAAAAGAATATTTGCATACACATATTGAACAGAGGGATTCTTTGATATTTCCTCTAGGCACTGTGTAGCTCTTTGTGCAGATTGAATAATTGCTGCATTAAATATTTTGGCATTATTTTGCTCTTGCGATGCTGGAGTTATTTGTTGTGCACAACCCATCGTAAGCAATGTAAAGAACAAATAACTACCAAATTTTTTCATGAATTAACTCTTTTATAGGCATCGAAGCCATTCTAGACCTTATTAATCAAACCGTAGGAACTGTTTTTACTCTCTTGAAAGGCCCTTTTGCAGTACGCATCCTTGAATTCACCTTATTTGCCTACAGTCTCTTTTTATACCTACTAGTCCTTTAAATCAGTACTTCTTGGAGGTTTCAAGTTAGTATTTACAGATTAATGGAGATAACAACTAAATATGCCGCTTCTTAATTTTCTTTATATCCATAATTTAGATGCCCCTGCATGGGTAGCATGCTTAGTGACGATTTTTTTTACAACTGCCGTTACATTGCTGGGACTTTTCCTATTTCGGAAAATATATCCAGCCTCCTTAAGTAAGGCAAACAATGACACTATCAATCTCGCAATGTCAGTGGTTAGCTTATTTAGCTCCCTATTGATTTCATTGCTTGTTATTAATGTCTGGAATTCCTATTTAAGTGTCGAGCGGACTGTGAATTTGGAAGCACATACTGTTGAAGATATCTATCGACTATCCCAAGCAATGCCTGAGCCCATTAAATCCGAATTAATCAGCGATGTAAATCAATATATTGAGGTAGTCATTAACGAAGAGTGGCCGGCCATGGCCGCTGATAAACAGGTCGGAGATAAAGGAAGAAAAATACTTTTGCATAGCAATAATTTGTTACTGCAGCTTCATTCAAACAACCCTGTTACATTAAATTTTCATTCGAAATTATTGGATAAATTAAGTATTTTATTTGATGCACGACGTGATCGAATTCTTGCTACAAAGTCACATGTACCTGCAGTCATATGGCTAGTGATATGGACATGTTCATTCTTAATTATTATCACCTCCTACCTCTATACTGCTGAAAGTTTTTCATTACACCTCATTTCAACTGGATTTATTGCCGCTTTACTTGCCTCAACAATCTTTTTAATTATTATTTTTGGACACCCCTTCCAGGGAAGTATGCGAATTCAACCAAATGTCTTTATTGACTTCAGCAATGGAAACCTGAAGTAAATTGATTAGAGGTTTATCTAGCCCTTTATGGGGCAGATAAGAACTGCGTGGCTAAGATCAATCAACCCTTGGTTACGTCAAAAAGTAGGGCTATTGGTTCCCCATTAAAAATTCTCCTCTTTATGCACCATTTGGTAGCTATGAACCGCTAGCTTATTGGCGTTCTATTTTAGAATTACCTCATGAATAGATCTATTGTCTGTATTTCCTCGCTGATTGTGGCCACTCTTTTGGGGCTTTCAGCCTGTACGGTTGCCAAGTTAGAGGCCCGTTTGGAGGCAAATCCCCAGTGCAAGGATGTAATCAATCCAAAAACTGGTGCTTTAATGCCCTGTCCAGGCTCTGATAGAGCATTTTATGTCGCTGCTGGGGTAGAGGCCCCAAGGCCGGTCAAGACTGTGGCGACAGCGACAGTTGAGCCAACCTCTGCTAATCCAGCTAATAGTGCCAATACCGCTCTTCCTGCAGCCAACAGTGCTCCTGCTGTAAGGGCCTCTAGCACCTCACAAGCGAATGTTGAATGCAAGCCCCAGATACACAAAAAGTCGGGTGCCCTGATTCCGTGTTTACCACCGGAATAAATGAATGTCGTTATGATGTTTTAATTCATCTTGATATATAGATGTGACAACCCAGGAAGAGACATGAAAAAACTGAGCTTATTGGCAGCATCGATTACCGCCGCCGTCTTATTGGCCGCTTGTAGTAATGCCCCAAAGTTGGCCACACAATCTATGCCTAGATCCGGCTTCTTGCCTGACTATGGCTTGCTAGTGCCCATATCTACCTCTGTTCAAGACGCACGTATTTGGAGATACCGAATTGCAGGCGTCAATCCAGGTTCATACACTGCAGTCATCTTGGCTCCTATTTATTTGAACCAAAATGCAACTAAAGAAGTCAGCGCAGATTCAATTGAAAGAGCAAAAGCCACTTTGCAGGCTTCTATGGTGGAGGCGGTTAATTCACGCGGCAATATCAAGATTGTCACGCAGCCTGGACCGGGAGTAGCTCGCGTATCCGTGGGTATTACTGGTGCAGAAAGTTCAGCTGATAGTCTTCAACCTTGGAATTTCACACCCATTGGCCTTGCGATGAATGCTGCAGCGTATGCGGGTGGTGTTAATTCCAAAACTCCAGCGTTACTAATTGAAAGCAAGATCACAGATAGCCAAAGCAACAAGCTCTTGGGTGAGGGTTTAGTGACTGTACAAGGTGAATCATTTAGAACTGCTAGCGGCTCTGTTGACTCATTTATCGCAATGGCTAAAAAAGCGGTTAAGGTGGCGTTGGAAACTTCTGCCGACCCTACGCCTACTGGAAAATAAGAGCGCCGCATGAAGCATTCAACAATCCTTTTCTTGATAGGAAGCTGTTTTTTGGTTACCTTCGCTTTGCCCTCATATGCTGATGATGCGTCACGTGATCGTGAGATAGCAGAGCGTTTTGCAAAATGCGATGTCACTAATGATGGTAAGTTAACGCGTGAAGAAGCTAAGGGTTGTATGCCACGTATCTATGATCATTTCAGCATCATTGATTCAGACAATAAGGGCTATGTTACTGTGGCCGAGATTCAGGCTGTGGCCAATAGATAAAGATTCGAATACAGAGCCTCTTAGGAGGCTCTTTTTTATTGGATAAAAAAATGGCTGTAGCTTTCCCTGATTTTGAGCAAAAACATATCACGGTTCATTCTGAAGATGGCCCGATTGACATTGCTTGTCAGGTAGGCGGCAGTGGCCCACCTTTACTTTTGTTGCATGGTTTCCCCCAGACCAAGGCGATATGGGAAGTAGTAGCTCCTGAGTTAGCTAAGCACTTCACCGTGGTTGCGGCAGACCTGCGTGGTTATGGGGAGTCTTCAAAACCCCATGGAAAATCTGACCACTCAAGCTATTCAAAAAGATCAATGGCATCCGATCAGCATGCTGTGATGAAGGCATTGGGATTTAATCAATTCTTTTTATTGGGGCATGATCGTGGTGCTAGGGTCTCCCATCGACTAGCCATGGATTTTCCGGATAGCGTCTTACGACTCATGGTGTTGGATATATCGCCAACCTTAACGATGTATGAGAACACCACTATGGAGTTTGCTAAAGGTTACTGGCATTGGTTCTTCTTAATTCAGCCAGAACCTGTTCCGGAAACCATGATTGGCGCTAATCCAGAATTTTGGTTGAAAAATCATATGGGTCGCCATGCTGGAACGGGCATCTTTACTCCAGAACGCTGGGCTGAGTATTTAGCTGGTGCTAGCAATCCACAAAGCATGCATGCGATGTGTGAAGACTATCGCGCTGCTGCAACTATCGATTTAGTCCACGACCGAGCCGATCGTGCTGCCAGCAAGAAATTAGCTATGCCATTGCATGTACTCTGGGGTGAACATGGCTTAGTGAATAAATGCTTTAAACCGATCCAGGATTGGGAAGCAGTTGCCAATACAGTAACGGGGAAAACAGTCCCCTGCGGTCACTATATTCCAGAAGAATTACCTGCCGAACTTATTACTGAAGCAAAGCAATTTTTCGCATAGTAATTTAAAAAACTATGAAGCGAGCTTTGGCTGCTTAGCCCCTAAAGGTGGGCAGTGCATCACAATCTCTGGGTCACATTTAAGTAACTTGGCATCTTTGCCTGGATAACTCACTCTAGACAATAGGTCTTGAATCAGATTTAAGTGCGTTAACTTCTTATTGTTGGCATTAATGACTGTCCAAGGAGCTTGTTTAGAGCTCGTTTTTTCCAGCATGCGATCACGTGCTTTGCTATAAGGCTTCCAATTCTTTTGCGCTTGTTCATCAATCGGGCTAATTTTCCATTGCTTTAACGGATCTGTTTTGCGACTCTCAAGACGTAGAGCTTGTTCTTTTTTGTCAATATCCAGATAGTACTTAATGATCTGAGTGCCGGAATCAACTAGCAAACTCTCGAACTCATTGACTGAGCCCATGAATTGCTTATATTGCACTTCGGTACAAAATCCCATGACTTGTTCAACACCTGCTCGGTTGTACCAACTGCGGTTAAAAATTGCAAACTCACCTGCTGAAGGTAGCTCAGCAACATAGCGCTGGAAATACCATTCACCTTCTTCGCGTGAAGAGGGCTTACCTAGAGCAACAACACGAGTTTCGCGTGGGCTTAAGTGCTCCACAATGCGTTTAATCGTACCGTCCTTGCCTGCTGTATCTCGACCCTCAAGAATGACTAACAGACGTAAGTTTCCAGAAATAATCTGGCGCTGCAGCTTTACTAACTCAATCTGAAGTAATCTTAATTCTTGCTCGTAGTCTTTTTCATGATCAGCTACTTTAGTCTTTTTACTCATTGCTGGCGGCAGGAGGAGGGGCTTTCTTAGCGGGAACTTTCTTAGCTGCTACTTTTTTAGCTGGCACCTTTTTGGCGGCTACCTTTTTCGCTGGTCCCTTTTTTGCCGCTGCTTTTTTAGCTGGAGTCTTTTTGGCTGCTTCTTTTTTCTCCAGCTTTTCAAGTGCTTTAGCGAGCTTGTCAATCAACTTTTCACGGTCAGCTTCTAGCTTGTCGAGTTTCTTGAATAAATTTTTAACTAGTTTCTTTTGACTCATCATTTTTCCTGTTGGGTGCGTTATATAGAATTCTATAGCCCATCCGATGATCTGGCATGAGATATTAAGCCCTTAGAAATGGTTGGGCTTGAGGACTTAATCGTATTTGACGAAATATTGAAGGCCACTAACTACGGGGATTGCAGATAGGGCATTAATTGCCTGGGCTGGCTTTACCTTGAACACTATAGGAGTAGCACTGTAAATAACCAAACCCAAAAAAGCAGTCTTACAAAATGAAAAAAACCTAAATAATTCAGTTATTTAGGTTGTATTCTTAAAGTATTACTCTGGATGAAAATTATTGCTGGCCATAAAGCTGATGGTGCGTTCAAAGCCTAAAATTCGAATATAACGCCAAGCGATATCGCGGTATTTGCTATCTAGATAGCCAATAGCAACTTCAGGCGTCCTGCTGGACAAGTCGATTTGTTGAATAGAACGGGCCCAACGTTTGAGTCTTGTTGACATATTTGTCACCTCCATGACCATACAACGCACAGTAAATAGGTCGAGATGACAGGAATTACAAAATATTTAACAAATAACCGGCAAGCAAGTAAAAAGGCTTCTTCAGCCCCTAAATTGAGACTACTTTATGGGGATTGAGGATGTTTTGGGGGTCTAAAGCAGTTTTTAGGGCCTTCATGAGGTCATGGGCAACAACCCCTTTATGTGCCCTTAGGTCGCCTAACTTCAGCTGACCAATGCCATGTTCTGCTGAAATAGAGCCTCTGTAGCGCTCAACCTGAGCATTCACAAGCTTATAAATCGCCTTTTCATTGGATAAATTGAACGCTTTGGCTTCATCTCCAATAGGCGGGGCAATGTTGTAGTGGAGGTTTCCATCGCCTAAGTGACCAAAATTGATAATCCGCACCCCAGGATATTGACTTCTTATTAAGAGATCTGTTTCTTGGATAAAACTATCGAGCGATGATAAGGGGATAGTAATGTCGTTTTTTAGATTTGCGCCTTCCTCAGCTTGCGCCAAGGTAATGTGTTCGCGCATATGCCAGAAAGAATTGGCTTGGCTTAAGTTGCTAGCAATCACCGCGTCAGAAATGAGCCCCGAACTAAATGCTTCCTCCAAAATCGCTTCTAGCAATTGTCTGACATGTTCTTCACTTTCATGATCAGAAAGTTCAATTAAAACGGTGTAAGGAGGGTTTCCTTTTAAGGGGTTAGCCATGTGCGGAAAGTGTTTCTCATTCAGCTCAAGGGATTCTTGAGTCATCATTTCAAAACCCGTAAGCAAAGCAGTGGCTCGCTTTTGAAATAAATTAAGCAGGGCAATAGTCGAAGCGATATCTTGGGTGGCAACTAAGGTTGTCCACTGCGAAATCGGCAGTGGATAGAGCTTCATCACTGCAGCAGTAATAATGCCTAGCGTCCCTTCGGAGCCAATAAACAAGTCACGTAAGTCATAACCGGTGTTATCTTTGCGCAGACCTTTCATGCCATTCCAGATTTCTCCTTTAGCGGTGACGACTTCTAATCCAAGACAAAGGTCGCGAGTATTACCATAACGAAGAACATTGGTGCCGCCAGCATTGGTCGCCAAGTTACCGCCAATCATGCAACTTCCCTCAGCCCCAAGGCTTAAGGGAAATAAGAAATCTTGTGCTGCCGCTTTCTCTTGTACCGATTGCAATATGCAACCCGCTTCAACTGTGACGGTTTGATTTGCTGCGTCAAGCTCACGGATTTGATTCATCCGCTTCAAATTCAGAATAATTTGAGTGCCGCTGTTATCGGGTGTGGCACCACCGCAAAAGCTGGTCTGACCACCTTGTGGAACAATCGCCACCTTAGCAGCGGCACAAAGCTGGACTATTTGGGCGACTTCCTCAGTAGTCTTAGGGAGCAATACCGCTAAAGCTCTCCCCGAAAAGCGTTTTCGCCAGTCAGTAAGATAGGGGAGCTTTTCCTGATCATCGATCAGTACGGATGACTTACCAAGAAGTTGTATAAGTTGATCAATGAGATTTTGCATCGTTACTTTGCTTGCGCTTGTTGTTTCGCCAGGCTTTTAGCATCCTTCTTGATCGGCTTGAGATAAATTAATAAACAAACAAAGCCTGTAGTTGCCAAAATTGTTTCTAAAAGAGCCATCCAAAAATTGACCCCTGTTTCCAGAATGCGCACCAAGCCTTCAGTGAGATAGAGAAGGATCAACATAGAAGCCCACTGCATGGTGTAAACCTTTCCTTTCCATAGGCCGGGGATTGCAAAAAGCAATGGCACACCTTTCAATATCAACCATGAGCCACCAGGGCGCAAGGGAGAAATAAACCACTCCCAACAAACACAGAGAATGAATAAATCCACAAACGCTGCAGTAGCTAATAATTGATAAGGGTTCTTAGCGAGGACCTTTTTCAATAGCGAGATCAATTCTTCCTCGCAAGCTTGAGAGCTGTTTCAGCTAAACGTTTTCCTTGCGCTTTCGCTAAACGTTGTTCTTCTGGACTAATGGGTGCACTTCCTTCACCATGCGCGAGATGCGTAACACCATAAGGACTACCACCAGTCTTGGTAGACATTAAGTCAGATTCGCTGTAGGGCAGGCCAATGATCATCATGCCGTGATGTAAGAGGGGGATCATCATCGTTAATAGAGTGCTCTCTTGTCCACCGTGCATGCTGCCAGTGCTGGTAAATACACAAGCTGGTTTTCCAGTAAGCGCACCATTAAGCCATTCTGACGCACTGCCATCCCAAAAATACTTCATGGGGGCAGCCATATTGCCAAAGCGGGTAGGGGAGCCTAAGGCCAAACCAATACATTCCTGCAAATCAGCATTTTCCACATAAGGTGCACCTTCTTTGGGCACGCTAGCCTCAGTTGCTTCACAAACGGCGGAAATAGGAGGCACTGTGCGCAATCTGGCATTGACGCCTGGAACGCTCTCAATTCCTTCAGCAATCAGGCGCGCTAAGTCCTTGGTTGCTCCATTGCTGGAGTAGTACAAAACTAAAATATCATGTTGGCTCATATTCTTCTCTTATGATACGGCGATGCGCATTATTCGTAACCCCCAATTATGGCTCTCTCTAGGCAAAGAGATCTGGGAGCAAAATCGCGGTCAAAACTTGAATCAAATAGCTGCTAGCCTGTCATTTACGACCACCTTATCCTTGGTCCCTATGTTAACTATAGCGACTCTCTTGGTTGGCTATCTCCCCACTGTGGTTCAAGTCAAAAATGCCTTTAAAAACTGGTTGCTAGATACCTATATGCCTGGCGGTTTGAACCAGCAGGTTTTCCTCTATTTAGATCAATTTTCTGCACAGGCTCGTGGCTTGACTTTTATTGGTTTGGTGGGCCTCTTAATTACAACGGTCATGACGCTAGCGGTGATTGAGAGTGCGTTTAATCAGATATTCAAGGTCCAAGAGACCAGACCTTTATTGAAGAAAGTTCTGATTTATGGTTCGGCAACCATTTTGGGGCCAGTGCTCTTGGGCGTTGGGGTTTATCTCAGCGGCATCTTGTTCAGTGCATCAGAGGGCTGGATTAAGGCCATTTCATTTGGCTTTCGTCTTGTAGCTACTGTTGCCCCCATCATCTTGGCGATTCTGGTTTATGCAGTCGTATATAAAATTCTGCCGTATGCCAAGATCCTTTGGTCGGATGCCTTCACTGGCGCCTTATTTGCCGCGCTAACCTTTGAAGTGATGAAGTATGGATTTGTCATCTTTCTCAGCCATACCGCCTTCTACAAAACGGTCTATGGCGCCTTTGCGATCTTCCCCTTGGGTTTGTTATGGATCTATCTGACTTGGTGGATAACCCTGGCTGGCGCGGTACTAGTAGCCAACCTTCCCAGTATCCGCAGTGGTCTCATTAGGGTTATTCGTTACTAAATCGCTACCAGAAACCCTTGATTCAGAAGGGTCTTGGGAATATATTGAAGCTATGAATACATCATTTTTGGAGATCAGATGAAAGTTCGTGACATATTGCGCGTAAAGGGCAGCACTTTATTTACAGTGGCCCCTGACACTGCATTGCAAACTGCAGTGTTAGTCATGAGCGAGCATGACATTGGTTCCTTAGTAGTCATGGAATATGACAAGCTAGTGGGCATTCTCACTTTCCGCGAAGTCATTTCAGCGCTAGCAAAACACCATGGCAAATTGGACGGTCTCCAAGTAAATGCGGTGATGAATCAAAAACCGTTGACCTGCAATATGGAAACTGAAATTGACGAAGTCCGTCGCATGATGTTAGTTGACCATGCTCGTTATTTACCGGTTGTAGATCAGAAAATGCTGATGGGCGTGATCTCTTTTTACGACGTTGCAAAATCCGTGGTGGAAGCACAAGATTTCGAAAACACCATGCTCAAAGCCTATATCCGAGACTGGCCAGAGGATACCCAAAAGGCTTCTAACTAGCCGTTCTAACCGAATATCACTGACAAATGACATAATGTCGGTATGTCAGGAAATACTTTAGGCCACCTCTTTACAGTCACTACTTTTGGTGAATCTCATGGTCCCGCTATTGGGGCTGTTGTGGATGGCTGCCCTCCAGGCATGCCACTTTCAGAGGCTGACCTGCAATTGGATTTAGATCGCCGTAAGCCAGGCACTTCTCGCCACGTTACCCAACGTAAAGAAGAAGATAAGGTTGAAATTTTATCTGGCGTTTTTGAAGGCAAAACCACTGGGGCTCCCATCTGCCTCTTAATTCGAAATACCGATCAGCGGAGTCAAGACTACGGCGATATTCTGCAAACTTTTCGCCCTGGTCACGCTGACTATGCTTATCACCATAAATATGGTCTACGCGACCCCCGCGGTGGTGGTCGTTCCTCGGCACGCCTAACGGCTCCAGTAGTAGCTGCAGCAGCTATTGCTAAAAAGTGGTTGCATGAAAAATATGGTACTGAGTTTTATGGCTATATGAGCCAATTGGGTGAAATAGAAGTTCCATTTCAAGATCTAGCGGAGGTTACTAAGAACCCATTCTTTGCAGCCAATTCAGAAATCATTCCAAAGCTAGAAAGCTATATGGATGAATTGCGTAAAGCAGGGGATTCCTGTGGCGCGCGTATCGAAGTGCGTGCACGTAACGTGCCTATTGGTTTAGGAGAGCCTCTCTTTGACAAGTTGGATGCAGATATTGCGCACGCCATGATGGGGATTAATGCTGTTAAAGGCGTCGAAATCGGTTCTGGCTTCAAATCTGTAGCACAACGCGGTAGTGAGCACGGCGATGAAATGCATCCTGATGGATTTGCTAGCAACAACTCTGGCGGAACTTTGGGGGGCATTAGCAGCGGTCAAGATTTGCGCGTATCCATTGCAATTAAGCCTACCTCTAGCATCATGAGTCCTAAGCAATCGATTGATTTGGACGGGAAGCCAATTACGGTTCAGACCAAGGGTCGACATGATCCTTGCGTAGGTATTCGCGCTACTCCCATTGCTGAAGCGATGCTGGCATTGGTATTAATGGATCATGCGCTACGTCATCGCGCTCAATGCGCTGACGTCAAATTAGCAGTTGCCCCAATCCCAGCAGCGCGTCCTGGCTCGAAACTTGATTGATGGCTTTAGTTAGATGACGCCATTGCTTCGCTGGGCCTTCGGGTCCTTTTTCTTTTTATATTTTGCTTATGTGGGTCTTGTTTCACCCTATGCCAGCCTGTTCTTTTTAGATCGCGGCTTTAGCGTCATTGAGATTGCCATCTTGATGTCAATGTTGCAGATTACCCGTATTGTCGGGCCATTTTCTTGGGGTTGGCTCTCTGACTATCTCTCTAATCGCGTTGGCATCATACGCTTTTGCGCCTGTCTAGCGGCACTGGTTTTTGCTTGTATTTTCTTCTTGCAAAGCTATATTGGCTTTTTTATATGGATGTTTGTTCTGCATACCATCCTTAGCAGTCTCATGCCCCTTGGTGAATCTGCAACCGTTCATGCTTTATATAAAGACAATTCCTTTGATAAACGCTATGGGCGCCTGCGTCTGTGGGGTTCAATTGGCTTTATTGTCATGGTACTTGTGGCCGGTGAATTATTTCAGCGCAAATCCATCGAGCTATACCCAATTGTTGGGATGATCGTATTACTTGCACTAGCAGTGATTAGTTTTTGTTTACGCGAGCCGAAGATGGAACGCCGCAAAATGGTGAAGGGTGAGTTGCTGGTAGTTCTTTTTAATCCTGACGTACGATGGTTTTTACTGTCGGGATTTTTTATGATCTTCGCCCATGCTTCACTCTACGTCTTTTATTCCCTTTATTTGGCTGATCTTGGTTACGGTAAGTTTCAGATCGGACTATTCTGGGCATTAGGTGTTTTTGCTGAGGTGATCTTTTTCTATTTCCAAAGCAAAGTATTAAGTCGGGTAGATGCAGAAGTCGTTTTGCAGGCGGCGTTTGGAGTTGGTGTAGTGCGTTTTATTTTGATTGCCTTTTTACCCATCACCTCTGTATTGATCTTTGCACAGATTCTTCATGCTGGAACCTTTGCTGCCCACCATAGCGCTGCAACAAAGTTATTACAACGTTGGTTTACTGGTCCCTTGCAGGCTAGGGGGCAGGCTGTAATGGCAACGGTATCCTATGGACTAGGCGGAACATTAGGCGGGCTCTGTGCGGGTTGGATTTGGGAATTATCGCAACCACGAGATGTATTTGTGATGTCTGCTTTTGCTTGCGGTATGGCAGGTATGGCAATTCAAAAACTCAGACCGCGCCGCTATCCTACCAAGTCAGTCAGACAAGACTAAATTTACCTTTTGGAATTACTGAATCTTTGCCTTAGCACGAAGCTTTTGCATTAATTCAGAGAACTTTGCCTTTTGCCAGTTTTGATCTGAAGCAATCATTTGTTTTAACTGATCCTTAATTTCTTCTATGCTGGGCGCTTTAACGTCTCGTGTATCAACCACCTTAATAACATGCCATCCAAATTGCGATTTCACAGGCTTATCAGTCACTTGTCCGTTCTTCAACTGAACCATCGCCTTGGAAAATTCAGGCACCAGGGCTTTATCGCTTACCCAGCCTAAGTCTCCTCCGTCTTTAGCAGAGCCTGGATCTTTTGATTTTGCTTTAGCGATATCTTCAAAATTAGCGCCACCTTTAATTTGAACAATGATGGCTTTGGCATCTGATTCTTTTTCAACCAAGATATGCTCAACGTGATATTCCTTACCGGTGTATTGTAATTTCACGGTTTCATAAGCAGCTTTGAGGTCAGATTCAGCAACTCCTTCTTTTTCAACGTAGTCTTCAAAAACTGCAGCAACCAGAACTCCTATGCGAGCTTGCTCTAATTGATCGCGAACAGACTCTTTCTGGGTTACGCCGCGCTTATCCGCTTCTTGCAATATTAATTCTCGGGTAACTAGCATTTCACGTGCCTGATCTCGGACTTGAGGATTGTCAGGCTGACCTGATTTTTGCACTAATTTATCCAGCTGAGCTTTGGGAATCGATTTGCCATTTACGATGACGGCATTTTGTGCAATGGCATTTGCAGATAAAAGAGCTGCGCTTAGAACGCTGAGTATGATGATTTGTCGTGTATTGAACATGTTGTAGTAAGTAGGTAATTAAGAGGTAGACGGCAGTTTATTCCAGCTTAGACGCTCATTTCCTCAGGTGTCAAGGCCACGATGGTGAGAGCATGGATTTCTTTGGGGATGTGGCGATTGAGGGCAGCATAGATGGCTCGATGCCTAGCCACCAGGTTCATACCCTTAAATTCTGGGGAGACAATCGTTAGCTTAAAGTGACCACCGCCACTGGCGGCACCAGCATGACCTGCATGAAGATGGCTTTCATCATCAATCTGAAGACTCTTAATTGCAAACGCTTGTTGAAGATCGGCCTCAAAAAGAATAATGCGCTCTTGATTAACACTCATTCAGAAGGGTGCTCCATATGACGGGCCAACCAAAGACCTTGGAGTATGACAAAGACAACTAACAAGCCAGTACTGCCGAAAAGTTTGAAGTTAACCCAAGCTTCCTCGGAATAGTTAAAGGCGATATACAGATTAAGGGCGCCCATCAAGAAAAAGAATGCGGCCCAGGCCATATTCAAGCGATGCCATACAGAATGTGAGCTTTGTTCCTTTAGGGAAATTTGCTTGCCCATTAAAACCTGAATCCAATTCTTATTAAAAAATTGTGCGCTAATCAATAAGGCGCCCGAGAATAGCCAGTACAAAGCCGTTGGTTTTAATTGAATAAAGGTCTTGTCATGTAAAAAAATCGTCAGGCTACCAAATACGATAATCATAACGAGGCTTACCCATTGCATAGCGTCGATTTTGCGGTGACGGTAGTACACCCATAGAATTTGACCGATAGTGGCAACCATGGCAACGATGGTAGCGGTATAAATGTCGCTAAATTTAAAGGCAACAAAAAACAGAATGATGGGGAATAGGTCGAATAGAAATTTCATAAAGGGGATTATCCAGCTATTTGATTTTTAAGCCTGAAATTACACATCTTTACTAGGCTTTACATTCAAGCTGGGCTCAAAGTTTAGGGATGCCGAATTAATGCAATAACGTAAGCCCGTAGGCTGTGGCCCATCGTCGAATACATGCCCAAGATGGGCGTCACAATGAGAGCAACGCACCTCGGTCCTCACCATCCCATGGGTAATATCTCGAATTTCTTTAATTGCAGACTCTACCTCCGGCTTGTTATAGCTTGGCCAACCACAACCTGCATCAAATTTGGTTTCGGACAAAAAGAGGGGGGTGCCGCAACAGACGCATGAATACCTCCCCTGATCCCAGTGATCCCAGTACTTCCCAGTAAATGGTCGCTCGGTAGCGGCCTCACGAGTAACGCGGTACTCAATTTCACTTAGGGATTCTTTATATTCTTGATCAGTTTTTTTCATATGGACACTATCGAGTTTAAATTTAAGATGAGCAGCTTACTTCAATCGTAGCTAGATTAGGCGGAGGTGCAATTGCGTACTCCTGAAATGCGGGATGCTCGTCAAAAGGCTTCTCCAATAGCTTGAGCAGTGTTGCTACACCAGAAAAATCCTTATTTTGAGCCTTTTCAATCGCAGCTTGAGCAAGATGATTGCGCAAGATGTATTTCGGGTTGACACTACTCATCCTGTGTTTGCGTTCTACATCATCGCTAGATTCGGCTCTCAGACGAAGCAGGTAATCTGATAACCATTGATCAATGAGGGGTTGATTAATAAAGTCATTGCGCAAGTCGATAGTATCGAGAGCAGAGTTTAGGCTGATTGAGCTCAATCCACGAAAGAGGTTTGTAAAATCCACTCTGGAGTCGTGCATAGCTTGGAGAAGCCTTTCGATTAGTTGGATATCGCCATCCTCAGACGTACTAAATCCTAACTTTGCTCTAAATAGTGATTGCCACTCTTGTGCATAAACAGTAGGAAAGTGATCCAGCGCCTCTTTTAGAAGGGTTTGCGCCTCTTCTTCAGAATGATTCAAAGTTAACAGGGGAATGAGGGCGCTGGCTAAGCAGGCCATATTCCAATGCATGATCTGCGGTTGTCGATGATAGGCATATCTGCCTCCTTGATCACTGTGATTGCAGATATGATCAATTTGAAAATGATCCAAGAAACCAAATGGGCCATAGTCTATGGTTAAACCTAACGCGCTGATGTTGTCGCTATTTAATACTCCGTGACAAAAACCAACAGCTTGCCACTGTGCAACTAATATTGCATTTCGAGAGCTGATTTGCTTGAAGAGATCAAGATAGGGCTCATCGCTAGGTTGACATTCAGGATAGTGATCTTGAATCAGCAAATCAGCTAATTCCTTTAAACGATCGACATTCTGTGATGCGGCGTAATGTTCAAAATGGCCAATGCGTATAAAGCTAGGCGCTAGCCGGGCGCAGATTGCAGCTGTTTCTATAGTCTCTCGACGGACTGGCAAATCCGACCCCACAACAGAGAGTGCTCTCGTAGTAGGAATACCCAAAGAATGCATTGCTTCACTACACAGAAATTCGCGTATGGAAGAGCGTAAGACGGCTCGACCATCACCCATCCGTGAATAACGCGTTTTGCCAGCCCCTTTGAGCTGTAATTCTTGTCCAGCAATATCGCCAAGCAATATGGCTCTACCATCGCCAAGTTGTCCGGCCCATACCCCAAATTGGTGCCCACTATAAGCGCTAGCCAATGGGTTAGGAAATTGCTGTGAGCCAATATCCAGAGTATTTCCTGCTAATAGTGCTAACCAGGCTGGATCTTGAGGGAGTCCCGCAGCGTTCAGAGGTATACCGATGAGCTGGGCTGCTGATGACGAAAAACCTACCCAGTAAGGATCTGGAACAGGGCTAGGGAGTACGGGGTGGATGGCGTCATCGCCACTCAGAGTAAAGGCCATAGGATGGATTCTAGGGTGATTTCACAAAAGACGTGCAAGCCTCTAAAATCATCGTATGAACAAACAAGTACAGATTAACCCCCAAACCCAACTCGCCAATTTAGGTGAAGAATTAAACGTACCGTTTTTGAAGTTACTTGGCGT
>CAIMPQ010000060.1 GCA_903843315.1 uncultured beta proteobacterium | reverse complement strand
GCCTTCAATTAACTCAGGTACTACCTCTGTGGCGCCAGCAGCTTGCAGCTTAGCAATGTCAGCATCATCTCGTGTTCGCACCAGCACTGTCATACCAGGACGCAAATGTTCCACTTGTCGCAAGACTCGCAAGCTTGCACCGGTATCGGCATATGTGATGACTACTGCTTTCGCCCTGGAGAGTCCAGCAGCTACCAAATAGTTCTCTCGACTCGCATCTCCATAGACAACGTTATCTCCAGCAGCAGCAGCTTCTTTAACGCGATCCGGATCCAAATCCAAAGCGATATAAGGAATCTTTTCTTGATCGAGCATACGTGCCAAGCTCTGACCTGACCGGCCAAACCCACAAATCACCACATGATTTTCATTGCGCACAGTTTTTGCGGCAACCCGCGTCAAAGCAAGGGATTGCAATAGCCACTCATTACTTGAGAAACGCATTGCGATGCGATCGCTATATTCAATCAAAAATGGAGCGCCGAACATGGAAATCAACATCGCAGCGAGCACTGCTTGACTCAAGATTGGATCAATTAAATCTAAGCCGTCAATTTGAGTCAGCAAAACAAATCCGAATTCCCCTGCCTGAGCCAGACACAAGCCAGTTCGAATCGATATACCAGGGCTAGAGCCGAAGACCCGTGACAACAGGGCAATCAGACTGAACTTGAATATCAGTGGGCCTATTAACAAGACCAAAACCAATAGCCACTGCTCACGAATGACATTGAAATCTAGCAACATGCCAATCGTTATAAAGAAAAGCCCTAGCAAGACATCACGAAATGGCTTAACGTCTTCTTCTACCTGATGTCGATAAGGCGTTTCTGAAATCAACATACCAGCTAAGAATGCCCCAAGCGCTAATGACAAACCAAAGTACTCTGTTAGGCCTGCCATTCCCAACACAATTAACAAGAGATTTAACATGAACAACTCTTGTGACCGTAACTTAGCAACCAACTTGAACCAGTGACTCATGATCGATTGGCCAATGAAGAAAATGAGTACTAAAGCGATCGTGATTTTGATTGAGGCTGCAGTGAGAGCAACAAATAAGTCTGAAGGGTTCTTACCCAGAGACGGCAGCAAAATTAACAAGAAGACTACAGCTAAATCTTGGAACAGTAAGATACCAATTACATTACGACCATGCTCGGTTTCTAATTCAGCTCGATCTGAAATCAGCTTAGTGACAATAGCGGTGGATGACATCGCTAGGGCTCCGCCTAGAGCAATTGCCGCATGCCATGAAATCGGATAAATCCAGTTCATTAAAAGACTGGCAGGGACAGCCAAAAGCATTGTCAAGATGACTTGACTAGCACCGAGGCCAAAGACGATCTTGCGCATTGACCGAAGCTTATGAAGGTTAAATTCGAGGCCGATCGAAAACATCAGGAAAACCACCCCAAATTCAGCCAAATACTTCACCGTAGCTGAATCGTTCGCGAAGCCCAGGGCATGCGGGCCTATGAGCACCCCAATGGCCAAATAGCCCAAAATAGGGGGTAATCCAAAATAGCGGAAAATAACCACTCCGGCCACACCCGAGGCCAGGAGAATGAGGGTTAATTGAAGGACTGACGGCATATACTTACTCGATGATAGCTAAGACTCGTGAACGTACCCTAAAGCTTGCGCGCGACACCCTCACTATTGAGGCTGCTGCACTACAAACCATGCGCGATCGCCTTGAAGGCGCTAATGCTGATGCCCTTGTGCTGGCTGTTGAGCTACTCCATGCTTGCAAGGGCAGAATTGTGGTTTCGGGCATTGGTAAATCTGGCCACATTGCTCGCAAAATTGCTGCCACTTTTGCATCTACCGGCTCACCTGCTTTTTTTGTCCATCCAGCCGAAGCCAGCCATGGTGATTTAGGCATGGTGACTCGTGAGGATGTGTTTGTCGCTCTTTCGAATTCTGGTGAGACTGATGAGCTATTAACTATCGTGCCCATCGTCAAACGTACCGGCGCAAAACTCATTGCACTCACTGGCGCCCCGAATTCCTCTATAGCTAAGCTAGCAGATGCCCATCTGGATACTAGTGTTGAAAAAGAAGCTTGCCCACTCAATTTAGCTCCAACAACTAGCACCACTGCAGCCTTGGCAATGGGTGATGCCTTAGCGGTTGCGCTCTTAGATGCAAGAGGTTTCGAAGCGGAAGATTTCATACGCTCGCATCCGGGTGGCAGACTTGGTCGTAAGCAATTAATGCATGTCAGCGAAGTGATGCGTAGTTTTGACGACACCCCAAAGATTTCAATTGAGTCTTCCTTACAAGACGCCCTATTAGAAATGACTTCGAAGCGAATGGGTATGGTTGTGACCTTAGAAAAAGATAACAAAGTATTTGGCATTCTGACGGATGGTGATTTGCGTCGCTTGCTAGAAAAGAGTACTAATCTAGATGCAATTACCCTCAAAAGCGCTACTACACCTGGCCCTCGCACGATTCCTCCAGAACTTCTGGCGGAAGAAGCAATCGAGATGATGGAAAAACATCGCATTAATCATTTAGTGGTTACAGATAGCAATGGTCAGCTATTGGGCGCCCTTAATCTGCACGATTTATTCGCTGCAAAAGTGATTTAATCCAGCCTCTTACCCTTACTTAGTTAAACTTTTATGCCGAGCGCTTTCAATACCCATAACACCAACCCTCTAGCGCAATTTCCACAAGCATGGGAGCGCGCTGGCAAAGTAAAACTGCTCGTCTTAGACGTGGATGGCGTACTTACCAATGGCCAGGTTTGGATAGGAGCAGATGGAAAAGAATCGCTAAAGGCGTTTGATATTCAGGATGGTTTGGGCATCAAATTACTTGAGCAGTGCGGTATTCCAACGGCAATCATCACCGGTCGAAACTCCAAGATGGTTTTGGCTCGCTGTGAAGAGCTCGGGATCAAACATGTACATATGGGTGTAGAAAATAAAGCGTTAGCATTCGAACAAGTGGTTAAAACCCTTGGACTTAATCTAGCTGATTGCGCTGTGATGGGTGATGACTGGCCTGATCTTGCGATGATGAAGGATGCTGGTATGCGAGTCTGCCCTGCTCAAGCACATGAAGCAGTAAAAGAGTTTGCCCATTTGGTCACCACTCAGACTGGTGGCAATAGTGCAGTCCGGGAATTATGTGACCTTATTCTCAAAGCCCAAAACCACTATGCAGAGTTGCTGAAGAAGGCCATAAACTAAGTAATGCAATTAAACCCTCGACAAATCAAACTCGGCATTGGTCGCACCTTATTGCGTCTGACACCTTTAATTTTGATGGGCGCTCTGACCTTAGCCACTTTTTGGTTAGTCCAAAAAAATACGCCAATAGAAAAATCTGCTCTGGAGCGTGCCAGGCTGCATGAGCCTGACTACACCATCAACGATGGCGCGCTTTCTGCACTAAATGAATTTGGAGCCACCAAATATCGAGTTCTGGGCAAGAAGGTGGTTCATTACGATGATGATGCTTCAATTGATATCACTACTCCACGCATGCGCCTCTTTCAAGCCAATAAAGCACCGGTAACCGTAAAATCGGATACCGGACACCTTGATGGTGATCTCACCATTTTGGATTTAATCAATAACGCTTCAATCTTCCGGCCAGCGCAAGCAGCTACCGCAACAGAGCCAGCGACCCTACGCATGTTAGCAACCTCAAGCTATTTCAAAGTTCTCATTAATGATGACATTATTGAAACCGATAAGCCTATTACCCTTGAGCAGGGTATGTCTGTCATGAACTCTACAGAAGGCGGCATCTTTGATAACGTACAACAAAGTATGACGCTCTCCGGCCAAGTTAAAGGGCGGATTGAACGAGCTCCTCGTGCAACTCAATAAATGCATACAGTAATTCATTCTGCCCTTCGCTTTGCTTTTGTATTGCTCTCCCTTGGTCTTGCCCTGGGGGGCGATGCTAACGCCGAAAAGGCAGATCAAGATAAGCCCATTATTCTTGAGGCAGAAAAAGTTTCCGTAAATGATGTTCAACAAATTTATGATTTGAATGGGCAAGTTTTGCTTATCAAAGGCAGCATTGTGATTACCGGTGATGCTGGCCACATACAGGTTGACCCCGAAGGCTATGAAGCTGTAGATATGAAGGGTACACCCGATGCAGTCGCTTCCTTTAGACAACGCCGCGAAGGTTTGGCAGAGGAATTCATGCAAGGGCAAGCAAGTCAAGTTATCTATAACGCTAAAACCGAAGTGCTCACATTAACCGGCGAAGCTACTCTTAAGCGTCTTTTAAATATGCAGATGCTTGATCAATTGCGCGGCTGGAAAATTGAGTATGACGACGTAAAGCAGTACTATCGGGTTATACCTCCAACAAATGCAAAGCCGGATGATCTGCCATTGGCTAGAGCAATCCTTTCACCACGAAGAAAAGCTACATTAGAGAAATGACAACGGATTTAGCGCAACCCAATCAGACGGCTACTCTTAGTGCCCATCATCTACAAAAGCGTTACGGTTCCAGAACTGTAGTTCGTGATGTTTCCATCCAAGTGAAATGTGGTGAAGTGGTAGGCCTTCTTGGACCAAATGGTGCTGGTAAAACGACTTCGTTTTACATGATTGTTGGCCTGGTCCCACTCGATGGCGGAAACATTGTTTTAGATGGTGCGGATATTACTCATTTACCTATTCATGAGCGTGCGCGGATGGGCTTATCGTATCTTCCCCAAGAAGCCTCTGTTTTTAGAAAACTGAATGTTGCTGAAAACATCCAGGCAGTTCTGGAGCTCCAAGTGCAGGGCGGTAAACCCCTGAGCAAAGCGGAAATTGCCACTCGCCTTGACGAGCTTCTGGGTGAACTGCAAATCACCCACTTACGGAATAATCCAGCCCTCTCATTATCTGGCGGAGAGCGCCGAAGGGTTGAGATTGCTAGAGCTTTGGCTTCTCAGCCAAAATTTATCCTATTAGATGAGCCATTTGCTGGTGTTGACCCTATCGCTGTTGGGGAAATCCAGCGTATTGTGCGCTTCCTACGGGATCGCCAAATCGGCGTGCTCATTACTGACCACAACGTTCGTGAAACCCTGGGTATTTGCGACCACGCCTACATTATCAGTGAAGGCAGCGTCCTGGCCGAGGGTAAGCCAGATCAGATCATCCAAAACGACGCTGTACGAAGAGTTTATTTAGGCGAAAACTTCCGGATGTAAGCTGGGTAAGTTAAGAAGCAATTTATGTATGTAATAAAAAAGTGCTTTCCCTCTTGGTTTTCGGCAAATTCGCTGATACGCTGGAGGTTCATGAAGTTTCTTTCAAAAAATACTGCTCAAATAATTTTAGGGGCCTGCTGCGCACCCCATGCATGAGCATGCGCAAGCGTATATAAGAGGAGATGCTGATGAATTTGAAAATTAATAGCCGCCACCTGGAAGTAACGCCAGCCATGCGTACGCACCTGGAAGCTGGGATGGCCAAAATTCGTAAGCACTTTGACCATGTAATTGATGCTTCCGCCTTTCTCGTTGTAGATAACGCCAAAGAAAAGGAACTCCGTCAGAGCGCAGAGATCACGATTCACCTAAAAGGTAAGGAATTGTTCGCTGAAGCACACAACGCTGATTTGTACCATGCCATGGATGCGGTGGTTGATAAACTCGAGCGTCAAGTTGTAAAACATAAAGAAAAACTTCAAGATCACCATCACGACAAGCGATTTGAGTAATCTCAGGCGTCAGGACACCTATAATCAATTCAAATGAATGCCCTGACAACTCTTTTCACCCCTGACTGCATTGCATTAGACAACCCCGCCAAAAACAGGGCTGATGCATTTGCAGCAGCCGGAGCCCTATTCTCAAAGCATGCTGGCCTTGAAGCTAGCGCTATTGTTGATTTTCTGAATGCGCGTGAAGATTTAGGCTCTACCGCGCTTGGTGCTGGTGTTGCTATCCCGCATGGTCGCGTGAAAGGCTTGAAGCAACCAATTGCCGCCTTACTAAAACTAAAAGACCCCATTGAATTTGCTGCCCCAGATGGAGAACCAGTCTCCATTCTGATTTTTTTGTTAGTACCAGAAAAGGCAACTCAACAGCATTTAGAAATCCTATCCTCTATCGCCCAATTACTATCTGATGCAAATGCCCGTCAATTTTTGTCGTCTACCAATGATCCGATCAAAGTATGCGAACTATTGCAGCAGTGGGGGAAAATAAAATGACGCAGCCATTGCTCTTAGAAGGAGTAAATGCACAACAGATATTTGACGATAACGTTTCAGATCTTAAGCTTTCTTGGATTGGTGGATTAGAAGGTGCTGACCGCACTTTTCCAGCTGAAGCAGTCAAAGCTGCTGCAGCTAGCTCTGATTTAGTGGGTCACTTAAATCTAATCCACCCTAGTCGTATTCAAATCTTTGGCGTACAAGAAGTGGACTACCATGCGGCCTTAGACCCTAAACAGCGGCAGGAGCAGATTGCCAGCTTAATTTCTAAAACTCCGCCTTGCGTCATTGTGGCTGACGGTAAAGCGGCAGATACCGATCTTCAACTTTTCTGCCAGCGCTCTTCAACCCCTTTATTTACTACCAACATCTCTGCAGCAGAGGTCATCGACCATCTACGCACCTACTTAACCAAAATTGGTGCTCCGCAAATCACGATGCATGGCGTATTTATGGACATTTTGGGTTTAGGCGTATTGTTAACCGGTGACTCAGGTCTCGGCAAAAGCGAATTGGGTCTTGAGCTCATTTCTCGCGGCCACGGTTTGGTTGCTGATGATGCTGTTGACTTTGCACGCCTCGGTCCCGATTATATTGAAGGGCGCTGCCCCATCATCTTGCGTAACCTGCTTGAGGTTCGTGGCCTAGGCCTTTTAGATATTCGTACTATCTTTGGCGAAACGGCTGTACGTCGCAAACTCAAGTTGCGTCTCATCGTACAACTTGTTCGCAGAACTGATGGTGAGTTTGAAAGACTACCTTTAGAGGCTCAACATATTGACGTATTAGGGATCCCTATCCGCACTGTCAAAATTCAAGTGGCTGCTGGTCGCAACTTGGCAGTTTTGGTTGAGGCAGCAGTGCGGAATACTATTTTGCAATTGCGTGGAATTGATACTCTCAAAGAATTTATTGAGCGGCAGCGTATCCAAATGAACGCTGAAGCGGATTCCATCAAATCTCAAGGGCGCCTACTCTAAGCCATGCAAATTAATTTGATTACCGGAATCTCTGGCTCGGGTAAATCAGTTGCCCTAAGGGCTTTTGAGGATGCAGGTTATGACTGTGTGGATAACTTGCCTGTTTCGCTTCTCGAAAATCTCATTCATACTCTTGAGCAAGAAAACAGTGAGCAAGTAGCCGTGGCGATTGATGCACGTCGTGGTCAATCGCTTGCCGACCTGCCATCTATCCTAGAAAATTTACGAAGCCATCATCAAGTTCGCGTGATTTTCTTAAACGCGGACACCAACACCTTAGTACAACGCTTTTCAGAAACTCGCCGACGCCACCCGCTTTCCAAAAGCACAGCAAAGACTGGATCTGCCACACTAATTGAAGCTATCGATAATGAGCGTACTTTACTTGAGCCTCTGCGCGCCCAAGCACATAGCATTGATACAAGTAATTTACCTGCCAATGCATTGCGTGCTTGGATTCAAGATATTTTTAAAGATAAGCCACTCGGACTGACGGTTATTTTTGAATCCTTTGGTTTTAAAAAAGGAGTTCCCAGCGACGCAGACTTAGTGTTTGATGTTCGCTGCCTACCAAACCCCCATTACGACAAAGTCTTGAGGCCCCTCACCGGCAACGACAAACCCGTGAAAGAGTTCCTAGAAAACATTCCAGAAGTAATTAGTATGGAAAGAGACATTACCCAATTTATTGAAAAATGGTTACCCCATTACATAGCAGATGGTCGTAGCTATTTAACAGTGGCAATTGGTTGCACTGGGGGACAACATCGGTCGGTCTACTTAGTTAACCGTCTTAGCGAACACTTCCGCGCACAAAAAGATTTAAGTGCCCTGCAGCTTATTTTTTTAGATCGTCACCGCGAGCTAGACTCAATCCCTGTAATAAAAGTTTAATTGGCTGTGGCAAACCATATCGCCCTAATTGATTGAGGGGCACCCACTTAAAGTTTGAGCTCGTCAATTCCAAAGACTTCAAGGAATGAACTTCCCAAATTTGCATCCACAGACGGCGATGCGTAAAGATATGTTTGATCTGTTGACCTTGCCTTAGATCCCCAAGGGACTGCAGCATGACGCTGCTCTTCTCATCGGGGAGCGCCGCTTCTAGCAACCCTTTTAAGGCTTTAGGAGACCTTCCATTAACAGTGGTTCTTGGTCTCCAAGGGGATTCTGGTAAGGACCATAAACCACCCCAGATTGCCTTACTCGGACGCTTTTGCAGCAGGACTGCATTGTCCAATCGAATCAACAACATGTCGCAATCAAATTCTGGGGATTTTGCCTTCACTACTTTTTGCGGGAGGGCCATAACTTGGTCGCTCAAATTGGCCTGGCAATCTTTGACAAAGGGGCATTTTTTCTCACCAGTGATGCACACCGGTTTTCGTGAAGTACACCAGGTTGCTCCAAAGTCCATCAAAGCTTGCGTATACACCGGCATATCCTCCGAATTACTCGGTAGCAATGCTGTAGCCAAATCCCACAGGCGATCATTCACTATCTTTTCTTGGATTGCCCCTTCAATTGCAAATAAACGCGCCAAAATTCTTTTGACATTCGCATCCAGAATGGGCGCTTTTTCATGAAATGCAAATGCTGCAATGGCGCCCGCTGTTGACCGACCAATCCCTTTGAGTTGCTCAAGGAGCATGGGATCATTGGGAAACTTTCCAGAAAAATCTTGCATCACTTGCTGAGCGCAGGTATGCAAATTTCTAGCGCGGGAGTAATAGCCCAAGCCTGCCCACTCAGCCAGCACTTCATCGATATCCGCTGCAGCTAGCTTTTTCACTGTTGGAAAACGCTTCATGAAGCGGGGATAACGTTCCAGCACGGTCGCTACTTGGGTTTGTTGCAACATGATTTCAGAAACCCATACGGCATAGGGATCTCGATTGTTTTGCCAAGGCAAACCCGAGCGACCACTAACCCCGTGCCAAGCAATCAGCTTCTTTGAAAAAGTTTCTATCAACGTTTTTGACATTGAGGACAAAAATAAGTGGATCGTTGTCCCTGCACTATTTGGGTGATGGGCGTCTTGCAAACCTTGCAGGGCAAGCCTTTGCGGTCATATACTTTGGTTTGCACCATGAAGTGGCCTGGATCTCCTTCACTATTTACAAAATCCTTCAAACTACTGCCCCCAGCATCGATGGCTTTTTTCAGAATGACTCTCACAGCCTCTGCTAAACGAACGCACTGCAGACGGGTTAACTTACCCGCTGCTTTTGTTGGATGAATACCGGCCATAAACAAACTTTCTGAACAGTAGATATTTCCAACACCTACCACCGCTTGGCCGGCTAAGAGGAATTGCTTAACGGCAATACTTCTTTTGCGAGAAGCTTGATACAGAATTGCAGCACCAAGCTCTCCTGCAAACTCGGATGAAAATGGTTCCACTCCAAGCTTTTGTAAGAGCACATGCTTGTCAAGCGCGCCCTTGGTTTTGGGGTGCCACAAGACAGCACCAAATTTACGAGGATCATGTAAGCGCAAACTGAACTTGCCAAATTCAAACGTGACTCGATCGTGTGTTTTCAACGGTTCTGAACAAGGCAAGACTCTGAGAGTCCCCGTCATACCCAAATGAATCAGTAGGTGACCCATATCCATTTCAATTAAGAGGTACTTTCCGCGCCTATCTATGGAGTGCACCTTTTGACCTGGAAGAATCTTTGGCAAGTTACTCGGAACGGGCCAACGTAAACGTCCATCCAGCACTTTGACGGCGCTTAGCTTTTGCCCCTGAAGATGGGGGGCAATTCCTAACCTGGTTACTTCAACCTCTGGGAGTTCTGGCATAAATGAATTGTAGATTCGCAGATTAGAATGTGCTTATGAGCAAATTCACAATGAAGCCCTTTTTTACGGGCTTATTCCTATTGGCGCTGACTGGAGGGGTAGCTGGTTCCAGCCAGGCCCAGACACCTACAAATGCCCCGCAGAGTGGTGAAGTGATATTTGAAGTGCTGGCCTCTGAAATTGCCTTGCAACGCGGAGAGGCCGGCTTAGCCTACAACACCTATATGGAAATGGCGCGTCAATATAAAGATCCTCGTTTGGCTCAAAGGGCGATGGAAATTGCTATTGCAGGTGGCTCCCCTGATTTAGCCTTACAGGCGGCCAAAACTTGGGATGAACTATCGCCAGCATCCCAAACAAAACCAAAAGAAGTACTCATTACTCTGCTGGTGTTAAGTAATCGCTGGTCAGACGCTGTAAAACCCGCAATTACATTATTGAGTCAACAAACTCCCGCACAACAAGAAAATACGCTTTTGCAATTGCAAGCCTTACTCGCAAAAGCCAAAGATGAAACCGAGGCTTTGCGCGCCTTTTATGAAATTGCATCCACTGTAAAAATAGCGCCAAAAGATCAAGGGCTCTTATATACCTATGCCATGTCCGCCGAAAAGTCTGGGCGTTTGGATGTGATGGAAAAAACGCTACGCGAGATTTTGCGTAAGAATCCCAATGATGCAAATTCTTTAAATGCCTTGGGTTACTCATTGGCTGATCGGAATATCAAATTACCAGAAGCTTTTGCACTCATCAGTAAAGCACATCAGCTTTCTCCTAAAGATAGCTTCATACTAGATAGTTTAGGTTGGGTTAATTTTCGTCTTGGGAAAAATGCAATTGCTTTAGAGCAGCTTCAGCAAGCATTCGCCATGAAGCCAGAGGCCGATATCGCAGCACATACCGGCGAAGTATTGTGGATAATGAATCGCAAACCCGAAGCTGAAGCAATGTGGCGTCAAGGTCAAAAATTAGACGCCAATAACCCCACCCTAAAAGAAACACTTCAGCGCTTGAAGCCCGACTGGTCTAGCCCAGAACAGGCCCCTAACGGCTCTTGGGATGGTCGCTTTGCAGTCAAAATCAGCGGGCTTACTGAAGCCCAAAATCAAGGTGGCTCAGGAGGGTTTAGTTTGACCCAAGAAGCACTCAAAGATACTTTAGAGATTCGCAACCCCGTAGGCGGCTCCATTGCGAAAATAACAATTACTCCTGGAGAAGCAACGCTTGAGCGCGACGGCCAAATAGTTACCGCCATTGATGCCGATACCTTAATGCAAAACACTTTAGGCCTACCGCTACCTGCGCGGGGGTTATCAAATTGGCTAAGAGGCGAAGTACGGCCAGGTAGCGAAGCAAGTGTCGAAAGAAACCCTAAAGGGCAAGTCAGCAAAATTAGTCAGGATGGCTGGGATTTGGTTTATAGCTGGAGCAAGAACAATCGCTTAGATAAACTCACAATGACCCGCAGCTCCAATATTGGTTCCATTGATATTCGCTTGGTATTTGATCATCCGAATGACTAGCAATTGTTTAACGCTGCACTCACCAGCAAAACTCAATCTTTTTCTGCATATCGTTGGACGTCGTCCTGATGGCTACCACTTACTCCAATCCGTTTTTCAATTAATAGATTGGTGCGACACCCTCACCCTCAAACTCATCCCAGAAAATGAAGTGCGTCGAATCAATCCCATTCCTGGCGTACCCCCAGAAAGTGATTTGGTGGTTCGTGCAGCAAAATTATTAAAAGAGTTTTGCCAAATTGAGAATGGCGTTGAAATCGACCTCAAAAAAGAAATTCCGATGGGTGCTGGTTTGGGCGGCGGATCTTCTGATGCCGCCAGTACCTTGATTGGCCTAAACGCCCTTTGGGATCTCCACTTAAGTAAAGAAACCTTAGCCAAACTGGGTATACAACTTGGTGCTGATGTCCCTTTTTTCATCTTTGGCCAAAATGCTTTTGTTGAGGGAATTGGTGAGCAAATTCAAGAAATTGCCTTGGAAACCCAAGATTTTTTAGTCCTATTTCCCAATCAAGGAATTTCAACCGTAAGCATTTTTCATGACCCAGAATTGACCCGAGATCACCCTCAGATTACAATTGATGGCTTTCTTGCGTCGCCGTGGTCGTTTCAAACGAATGATTGTCAGGCTGTAGCGATGCGGATTTGTCCTGAAGTGAAGCAAGCTTTGGATTGGATTAGCCAAATATTACCGGGCTCTAAGCCCCGAATGTCTGGATCTGGAAGTAGCGTTTTTGCCGTCTTAGGCCCTAAGACCGATACCGCCAAACTAGAAAATCTTTTGCAAAATCTTCCAAAAGGGTGGTTAAGTCGGATTGTTCGGGGGTTAAATAAAAATCCCGCTTACAATTTGATTTCTTCAGATTGACCTGTAGGGGAATCGCCAAGCTGGTTAAGGCACTGGATTTTGATTCCAGCATGCGAAGGTTCGAATCCTTCTTCCCCTGCCAAATACTGTAGAAACTATAAAGACAACCTTTTACCCGACCAAACCCTAAAGCCTATGTCCGCCTCCATCAATCCAGATTTATTGACCCTATTCACAGGGAATGCAAATCCCGTTTTGGCCGAGGCCGTAGCCAAGGAGCTGAATCTTCCGATGGGGAAAGCCTTTGTTGGCCGTTTCTCCGACGGTGAGATTCAAGTAGAAATTCAAGAAAACGTCCGCGGCAAAAATGTCGTGGTGATTCAATCAACCTGCGCGCCAACCAACGACAGCTTGATGGAACTCATGATCATGATTGATGCCCTTAAGCGCGCATCAGCCAGCCGGATTACCGCCGTGATCCCTTACTTTGGCTATGCACGCCAAGATCGTCGCCCACGCTCTGCACGAGTTGCCATTTCGGCTCGTATCGTCGCCAATATGCTCCAGTCAGTTGCTGGCATTGAGCGCGTGTTGACCATGGATCTGCATGCCGACCAAATTCAGGGCTTCTTTGATATTCCTGTAGACAATATTTATTCCTCACCAGTACTCCTGGCTGACTTACAGGCTCAGAAGACCCAAAAAGATCTCATCATTGTTTCCCCAGATATTGGGGGCGTAGTACGCGCCCGTGCAATGGCAAAACAATTAGGGACTGACTTAGCCATTATTGATAAACGTCGCCCCAAGGCTAACGTTTCTGAAGTCATGCATCTGATCGGTGAAGTAGAAGGCCGCCATTGCGTCATCATGGATGACATCATCGATACCGGTGGAACGCTCTGTAAGGCCGCTGAGGCGCTAAAAGAGCGTGGTGCTAAGGGCGTTACTGCTTACTGTACTCACGCAGTCCTATCCGGTGGTGCAGTAGCTCGTATCGCCGCCTCGGAATTAGACGAGCTTGTGGTGACCGACACGATCCCGTTGACCCCAGAAGCGATGAAAGTCAGCAAAATCCGCCAATTAAGCGTAGCTCCAATCCTGGCCGAAACCCTTTCTCGCATTAGCAAGGGTGACTCCGTGATGTCGATGTTTGCTGAATAAGCCAAAAAACGCTGTTTCACCCCGATTTTTGGCAGTTTTGCATCATTTCTAGGCAAAAATACCCTTTCCCACGATATAATCGAAGGCTTTTCTGTTTGGTCGCGAACGGAAATTAACCTTAACTAGGGAATTGAATATGAAAGTAGTAGCCTTTGAAAGAAGCGTACAGGGAACGGGTGCGAGCCGCCGTCTGCGCAATTCCGGTAAGACTCCGGGAATCGTTTACGGTAGTAAAGATCCAGTAGCTGTTATTGAGTTAGACCACAACGCACTGTTTCATGCTCTCCGCAAGGAAGCATTTCACTCATCTATTCTTGACTTGGAAATCGGCGGAAAAACACAACAAGTGTTGTTACGTGATTACCAAATGCATCCATTTAAGCCATTGGTATTGCACATTGACTTCCAGCGCGTTTCTGCGACTGAGAAAGTGCATATGCGCGTTCCATTGCACTTCACGAATGCTGAAACTTCAGCTGCTGTGAAACTGCAAGGTGCCGTTATTAGCCACATCATTACCGAACTCGAAGTTTCATGCTTACCAGCAGACTTGCCAGAGTTTATTGAAGTGGACCTGAGCAAGATTGAAGTGGGTCACTCTATTCATGCAAAAGATATCGCATTACCAAAAGGCGTTAGCTTGGTATTGCATGTTGAGCAAGAGAATCCTGTTCTTGCTAACGCACGTATTCCAGCTGTTAAAGTTGCAGAGGTTGAAGAGGCTGCTCCTGTGGCAGCTGCAGCTCCAGCTGCGGCTGAACCTGCAAAAGATAAAGCTTAATTCACTTAGGTCGTATTCTTTGCATCAGGAAGGCCCGCGAAAGCGGGCTTTCTTTTTTCCTTTTTTGTAGAAAAGCCTTTAAGTCTTTAAACTCCCATCATGACTAAATTAATTGTTGGCCTAGGTAACCCTGGAGACGAACACATAGAAGATCGGCATAACGCTGGCTTCTGGTTCGTTGACGCCCTAGCAAAACAATTAAGCGCTCGCTTTGAAACTGAAAAACGTTTTCTTGGAAAAGTAGCCAAAGCAAAGTGGGAAGGTGATGACCTTTTTCTACTCAAGCCTGCTACTTATATGAACCTCAGCGGTCAAGCTGTGAGTGCCTTATGCCGTTTTCACAAAATCACTCCTGAAAATATTTTGGTAGTTCAAGACGAGCTCGATCTAAAACCCGGATCTGCACGTATTAAATTGGGCGGAGGAACCGGTGGCCATAATGGACTAAAAGACATACAAGCCCATTTAGGCACTGCTGATTACTGGCGTCTTCGCCTGGGCATTGGGCACCCTAGGGACATTGCAGGTGATGGGCGAGTAATGGATGTTGCTGATTATGTTTTACGCAGGCCGCTGCAGTCCGAGCAAAAGCTCATAGAAACCAGTATTAAAAATGGTTTAGAAATTCTGCCACTATTTTTGAAGGGCGATGCCCAGACAGCGATGTTGGAGTTGCACTCCAAGTCTTAAGCTGGGCTTGGCTTTTTGCTAGCCGTTAATAAGCGGTATTTAGCCATTAACTGATCTTGAGATTCGGTATGGTCAGGATTAAATGGAATGCAATCGACGGGGCAGACCTGACGACATTGAGGTGCATCGTAGTGCCCCACGCATTCGGTGCACTTATCTGGATTGATTTCATAAATCTCAAGCCCCATGTAAATAGCATCATTGGGGCATTCTGGCTCACACACATCACAGTTGATGCATTCATCCGTAATCATTAAAGCCATGATGACACTCTCTGGCCCTACTCTTTTTTCTGGCTATTGCTCGCCATCTTCTTAGCCAGCCATTTTTCCACCGACGGAAAAACAAACTTACTAACATCACCCCCCATTGAGGCGATCTCACGTACGAAAGTTCCAGAAATAAATTGGTATTGATCGGAAGGGGTTAGAAACAAAGTCTCTACATCAGGCAAAAGATAGCGATTCATACCGGCCATCTGAAATTCATATTCAAAATCAGATACCGCACGTAATCCACGCACAATGACACGTGCATTATGGGCGCGTGCAAAATCCTTTAATAAGCCGTCAAAGCCTACAACTTTGACATTGGAGTAATGCCCAAGAACTTCTGTAGCAATATCAAGTCGCTCTTCCAAAGAGAAGTACGGATGCTTGCTACGACTCGAAGCAACACCAACAATCAACTCACTAAAAATACTAGATGCGCGACGCACCAAATCCTCGTGACCACGAGTAAAGGGGTCAAATGTTCCCGGGTAAACAGCGACAGTCATAAATCTCCTAAGGCTTTATCAGCTACAGGCAAGAGTTTAGCCCCTTCCAGCTCGAAATAGACAGGCTTTTACCTGTCCCGCCTCTAAGTATTTTCCACAATGCCAGTCTGGTAGTAGGGACTCTACCTCTTCGCGAGGGCGATTTGCAGAAAATTCCACATAAATACCTCCACCACGGGAATCGTCACAAACCCGACCTGCTTCGATGACTGCTCGATCCAACAATTGCAATTCTTGGAAAGGTGGATCTATGAAAATTAAATTACTTGATCGATCCGCCTGTTGCGTTAAATATTCCAAGCCATCTTTATGCAGAATATCAACTTGTCCTGAAACTGGTGAAGACTGCAGTAAAGCCAAATTTTGAATGAGATTCACGTAAGCTTTTTTATCTTTTTCCAACAGCACTACCCGAGATGCACCACGAGAGGATGCCTCAAATCCCAATGCGCCGGTACCAGAAAATAAATCTATGCAATCCAAATCCCTTAAATCCTGACCAAGCCAATTAAATAAAGTCTCCCGAATACGATCAGTTGTCGGACGTAATCCCCTTATATCTAAAACGGGTAATAGACGGCTTCTCCAAATGCCGCCAATGATGCGTACCTTCTTAGGTGGCTCTGTTTTTTGACTTTGAATGGGTTTGCTAATCATCTTGTTTGTAAGCTTACTTGCTTGCACCCAGCACTACAATCTGCATCCGATCCATTGCTAAATATTTTTGGAAAGCCTTGGTGACTTGCTCCAGAGTCACTGCCTCAACTTGTTTAGTCCAAATATCCATCGTATCAAGCGGCAGATCATTCCAAGCAATTGAAGATATGTTATCGAGCAATTTACGGTTGTTATCAATGCGCAATGGATAGCCATTCATCAAGTTCGATTTAGCAGCAACAAGTTCTGCTGGGGTCGGACCATCAGCAATAAATTGTGCAATCGTTGAGCTCATTACCTCAAGCGCCAACACGGCCTGATCATTCTTGGTCTGTAGGCCAGCCTGAAAAATACCGGTGTCTTTGCCTGGCGCAAAGTAACTAAAGACGCTATAGGCAAGGCCTCGTTTCTCACGCACTTCAGCCATCAAACGGGACACAAATCCGCCGCCGCCTAATATGTAATTACCAACCAAGAGCGGGAAATAATCTGGATTGCTTCGAGTTACCGCCGTCATGCCCATGGCAATATGCGCTTGCTGAGAATCAAAAGGGATTTGAACCTCGCGTTGCGCCAATGGCTCTACAGGAGAGCGTTGTAGCTCTGGTAATTTAGCAATCGCTGGTCCAGATTCAGGAATTTTTTGCAGTAAAGCACGCACAATTTCATTGGCTTGCGCTCGATCAACATCTCCCACAATGCTCACAATCATGCGATCGCCGCGATAAAACTGCTTGTGAAATTGCTTTAAGTCGACAGCATTGACTGCTGCAACAGATTTAGTACTTGGAGTGTTTGCCAGCGGATTATTGCCATAAACCGATTTTTTAAAACGGCGTTCCAAAACAAATTCCGGCTTAGTTTCTGCTTCAAGTAAGTTGGTAACTGTTCTTTGCTTTTCGCGCTCAACTATTTTTGAATCGTATGTAGGTGCACTTAACATTGCTGCCGCCAACCTCACTGCCCTGTCTCGCAAATCTTTTCTACTTAAGCTACGAATACGCAAAGTGGCACGTTCACCACTTACCGACAGCCCAATATTGGCTCCCAGATCAGCAATCTCATCTGCAATTTGAGCCTCATTTATAGGCCCTTCACTACCCCGAACGCCATAATTCATGAGGGCTGCCGTCATATCGGCGAGACCACTTTTACCAACGGGGTCATACCGGTCCCCAGCATCAATACTGACCTCGATATCCACCATTGGCAGTGTTTTAGTTTGAACTAAATATGCCTGGGCCCCGTTATATGAGTCCAATTTTTCAATCGGTAAAATCGCAAAGGCACTATTAAAGACACTAAAACTAAGCAAACAAATGCCAATCGTATTTCTGAGAGCATGCATTATTTGCTCTCCTTATTTGCATCAGATTGACGGACCTGAGGATCTAGTACGGCAATCGTTAAACCTTCATCAATCAGGTATTTCTTGGCTACGGCCTGAACCTGCTCAGGCGTAATGGTTTGCATTTTCTCCAACATATAGTCGATGTCTTTCCAGGAAAAGCCAGCCATTTCGGTGCTGCCAATTTCCATTGCTTGACCAAAAATAGAGTCACGCTTATAAATTTGATCGGAAAGAATGCGCACCTTAATGCGTTTTAACTCAGACTCCAAAATACCTTTTTGCTTTAGTTCTTCCAGTGCTTTACGAATACTTACCTGAGCTTGTGCCACAGTTTTACCTTTGGCCATGGTGGTGCTTATCAAAAACAATTCTGGGCCTCGAGAAATCATGTCGTAACCAACTCCAACATCATTTACTACCTTCTCTTGCTTTACGAGGATGCGATTCAGGCGGGCATTGTCATATCCATCTAGAACTGCCGTTAAAAGCTCAAGAGCATATGGCTCAACATCATCAAGCTTCCCAGGCTCCAGCTTTGGGACCTTCCAGGCCATAGTCAATTGCGCACTATCGGCAGGAGCCTTTACCTGAACCTGCTTGATTCCTTTTTGTGGTGGCTCGATTTGCGGCTTACGCACTGGTAATTCGTGGGCATCAACAGTGCCGTAATATTTTTCTACCGTTCTTAGAACCTGCTTAGGATCTACATCGCCACTAATGACGACCGTTGCATTATTTGGTGCATACCAACTGCGATACCAATCACGTGCATCGGTAGCTTTCATATTCTGTAAATCATTCATCCAGCCAATTACTGGGTGTCGATAAGGAGAGCTCATATAAGCAGTTGCCATCATCGCTTCATTTAATAAGCTACTTGGATTATCTTCAGTACGTAGGCGACGCTCTTCCATGACTACTTGAATTTCTTTTGAGAACTCAGCATCATCAAAATTGAGATTAGACATACGATCTGCCTCCAGCTGAATAACTTCATCTAATTTTGATTTTTCAACTTGCTGAAAATATGCTGTGTAGTCGCGCGATGTAAATGCATTCTCGCGTCCGCCAACTGCCGCCACTAAACGAGAGAACTCTCCCGATTTAACCTTTTTCGTACCCTTGAACATCATGTGTTCAAGTACATGAGCGACGCCTGTTCGACCATTGACCTCATCCATTGAGCCCGCACGATACCAAACCATATGTGCCACTGTAGGAGCGCGATGGTCCTCCCGCACAATTAGCTTAAGGCCGTTACTCAAGCGATATTCGTGGGTATCTACAGAATCTGCGCCAGCAGCCCAAGCCAATGGGGTGCATATGAAGAGTAAAAAGGAAATTCGGAGTAAATTGGAACGCATCTGCTAAATCACCATATCCCAAGAATTAAATTGATAAGATGCAAGGTTTAAATTGTATCGATTATGTTCGGCTTACGTAAAACCCTCGGAACCCTTTTCAAATCCAGCAAAACTGATGAAGCTTGGTTTGAGTCATTAGAAGAATCACTGATTCAAAGTGATGTGGGCCTTCCTACGACTGAACAGTTGATTAGTAAGCTACGTAAAGCCGCTAAAACCGAAAAAGCATCTAGTCCAGAAGCATTACAAACTTTGTTGATTGATGAAGTAAGTAGTCTATTAAAGGTTTTAGAACCCTCCCCAAATCCCCTGTTTGAATCTCACAGTACCTCTACCCCAGAGGTATGGTTGGTTGTAGGGGTTAATGGGGCTGGCAAGACAACTACTATCGGCAAGCTCTGTAAACTCTTTCAGTCACAAGGCAAATCCGTTCTCTTGGCTGCAGGAGATACCTTCAGAGCGGCAGCGCGTAATCAATTGCAAGAATGGGGTGGCCGTAATCAAGTTGACGTGATTACCCAAGAAGGTGGTGATGCAGCCGCTGTTGCTCACGATGCGATCCACGCTGCAATCTCCCGCAAAAGCGATATTCTCATTATTGATACCGCGGGTCGTCTTGCAACCCAAGACCACCTGATGGAAGAACTCAAGAAGGTCAAACGCGTCATCGGGAAGGCGCTTCCTGGGGCACCACACCACACTTTGTTGGTACTTGATGGCAATACAGGTCAAAACGGCTTAAGCCAAGTGAAGGCCTTTAATGCGGCTTTGGGTCTCACTGGAATTATCGTTACTAAGCTTGATGGGACAGCTAAAGGTGGTGTAATCTGCGCCTTGGCACATACTCTCCAAGAAAGCCCAAAACCCGCCATATTGGCCCTTGGCAAAGGTGAAGGAATTGATGATTTAGCCCCCTTCACAGCAGGGCAATACTCATCCGAATTATTCAATTAAATCAGTAACTTATAGATCACATCAAGCATTAGCACTCTCTTGACAAGAGTGCTAAAATGGTTTTCTATTAACACCTCATATTTATAAGAAAAATGGTCCAAAAGAAATACGACAATCCGAATATGCAAAGACTGCCAGTTACGCAGACTGCGTCGGCGTCTGCATTTCCAATCTTGCCATCCTTAGGGGTTGGCACGCTTGATTCTTACATTGCTTACGTTAATCGCGTACCTATGCTTAGTGCTGCAGAAGAGTTACATCTTGCGCAGGAATTCCGTCGTACTGAAAATGTGGATGCCGCTAAAACGTTAGTGCTCTCCCATTTGCGTCTTGTTGTTTCTGTTGCACGCCAATATCTTGGCTATGGAATTCCGCATGCTGACTTAATTCAAGAAGGCAATATTGGCTTAATGAAAGCAGTGAAGCGCTATGACCCAAACAATGGTGCTCGCTTAGTGTCCTATGCTATCCATTGGATTAAGGCAGAAATTCATGAGTACATTCTCAAGAATTGGCGCTTGGTCAAAATGGCTACTACTAAAGCACAGCGTAAGTTGTTCTTTAATTTGCGTAGTAATAAACCTACTTTAAGTGCACTTACACCTAGTGAAGTGGAAGCTTTAGCCAAAGCGCTTGACGTTAAAGGCTCGGACGTTAAAGAAATGGAAATGCGCCTTGCTGGCGGTGATGTCGCGCTTGAAGGTGATGACACTGATGATGAAGCGGCATATGCACCCATTCAATGGCTTGCAGATAACTCTCAAGAGCCTACTGAGCGTATTGCCAGCAATGAGGCGGACGCATTACAAGGCCCTAAGCTTGATCAAGCCTTGATGGGTTTAGACGAGCGTAGTCGTAACATCGTTCAGTCGCGCTGGTTAGCTATGGATGCAGATGGCAAGGGTACAAAAACCTTGCATGATTTAGCCGCTGAATATGGCATCTCTGCAGAGCGCGTCCGTCAAATTGAGACGGCAGCGCTCAAAAAAATGCGCGGTATGTTACAAGCTGAAGCAGCCTAAGCAAGCTTCAGACCCCAATCGCATTTCCTTACTTTAGAAGCTCTTTTAAGTCATGTGCCAGGGTCTCAGGACCTTGTGCATGCTTGATGTACAAGCGTAAATGTCCCTCAGGATCAAACGCATAGCTTCCCGCAGTGTGGTCTATGGTGTATGAGCCGGGACTACTACCGGGTACCTTCTTGTAATAAATCTTGAAATCTTTAGTGACTTTTTCTAGGCCAGCCTCATTTGCTGGACGTAATCCTAAGAAACGCGGATCGAAAGCGGGCACATACTGCTTCAGAATGACGTCGGTATCTCGTGCTGGATCCACCGTCACAAAGAGTACTTGTACCTTATCTGATTGAGGCCCCAATAGGGTCATGACTTGCTGCATTTCGGTCAATGTAGTTGGGCAAACATCAGGGCACTGGGTATATCCAAAGAACATCACCACTACTTTTCCCTTAAAGTCAGCAAGTGTTCTTACTTTGCCATCTGGATCCACCAAACTAAAATCTTTACCAAAGGCAGTGCTGCCGGTGATGTCAATATTCTTAAACTCGGGCTTTGGACTACAAGCTGTCAAAATCACCAGCAGAGCAGCAATACAGCCAATACGGAATAAATTCATATTCATCTCAAAGGAAATAGTGATCTATTAGCAGTGCTGCAAAGAGCAATGACAAATAGGTAATTGAAAAACGAAATGTTTTCTTGGCCAAAGCATCACTATAGGAAATAAATAAAGCGATGGCATAGCCCAAAAATATTAACCCAAGCACAATGGCTGAAACCAGATACACCATGCCACTCATGCCATAAAGGTAGGGAAGCATTGTTGCGGCGATTAAGATCAAGGTGTACAACAAAATATTGAGCAAGGTAAATCGCTCACCATGGGTTACGGGTAGCATTGGCAAACCCGATTGCACATAATCATCACGGCGATATAAAGCGAGCGCCCAAAAATGGGGTGGCGTCCAAACAAAAATAATTAACACCAAAAGCCAAGCTTCTGCAGACAAGGTATTGGTAACGGCCGCCCAACCAAGCGCCGGAGGCATTGCGCCTGATAGGCCACCAATCACAATGTTCTGGGGGGTTGCTGGTTTCAGTAGCCAGGTATAAATCACTGCATAACCTACAAAGGTTGCCAAGGTTAACCACATCGTCAGTGGATTACAGAAATTCCACAACACAATCATGCCCAGCGAACCAATGATGATTGAAAAAACAATAATATGGAAAGGAGTTACTTCACCTGTGGCCGAAGGGCGCCATGCGGTGCGCTTCATTTTGGCATCAACAGCCTGCTCTATCAAACAATTGACTGCAAAGGCAGCGCCTGCCAAGAGCCAAATACCCACAATGCCGCCAAAAAGAACTGGGTAAGGAACCATGCCAGGAGTAGCTAAGAACATTCCAATCACAGCACAAAAAACGGCAAGCTGAGTCACTCTAGGTTTAGTTAATACCCAGTATTGGCGCCAACGTGGCATTGATGCTGGCCTAGATGGTTGAGGCGTATTCATAACTATGTCATCTTCTTTTGAATAGATGGACCCCAAGATGCCCAATAACTCATTCTGACCAAACAGAATACTAAAGCGGCTGAACCGGCGGTGTGGAGTAAAGCAGCTAACAAAGGCCACTGAAAAACAACATTAGATATTCCAGTAATCACTTGCAGAAAAAGTAAAGCTAGCAATAGTTTTGCAAACCGGCCAAGACCAGACAAGACCGGGGTTGTTAATTGCAAGGCTTTCCAGCCCAATGTGCCCAAGACAACCAAAACCACAACAGCAAATAGACGATGCGCCCAATGGATTGTTTGTAAGGCTACTGGAGAAATAAATTCACCTTGACTATTTAAGCCCAATTGACGCCAAAGGCTGAAGCCCTCGCCCCAATTAGTTTCTGGCCATACGCTTCCTAAACACGTTGGGAAATCTGGACAAGCTAAAACAGCGTAGTTTGTACTCACCCAAGCGCCTAAAAAAATCTGTATAGAAAGAACACTAAAAGCAGTGAGCAGCAGGCCCGCAGGTAGAGGACGAATCCGTAGTGTATGCAAAGTCTTGGAGCCCACTTCCCAAGTTTGTTGAGCATATGCAGTAAGGCAAGCCAATAAAACCAAAGCCAACATTAAATGCATCGTCACAATCATCGGCTGCAATTTAAGGGTAACAGTCCAAGCTCCAAATGCACCTTGAATACACACCAATAAGAGGAGACCTAAACTACCAAACAAGGGAGTCTTACCTAAAGACCTCAGTTTGCTAAAAGCCAATCCCACTTGAATCAAAATTAAGGCCCCGACCGTCATTGCTAAGTAGCGGTGAATCATTTCAATCCACGCTTTCATCACCGTAACGGGCCCAGTCGGCAAGGCGCTCTCAGCCTGCTGGATTTCTCCAAGGGCATGAAAGGGATTGGATGTACCGTAGCAACCAGGCCAATCCGGACAACCAAGTCCTGAATCAGTCAGACGAGTAAATGCTCCAAAGACAATCAGGTCAAAAGTCATAAAGACTAAAACCCAGTTGAGTTTTTGGAAAAAACTAAACCCTGGCCTTGTCCACAAATAAGCCAAGGGCAGACCCGCAAATACGATTGCGATTGTCGCCAACTCTAGAATCAAAACAAAAGTGGGCATTACAAATTTTCGCCCTTGTGATTTAACTTCAAGAGCCTTTCTAAATCTTTCTTCATGCTCGAAAACTCTTTAGGAGAATTCGTAACCGGGAAATACATCATCTTGGCTGGACTAGGGTCAATCAGTTGAATCTGCTGACCTGCGCCCTCTTTATTAAGCCAGCCTTCAAAGCTAGCTCTAAGTTGGGGATCTGTAGGTAGTGCAACAACCTTCAAACCAGCAGCCTGTTCGTCATAAGCCTTAAGCACTTCTGGATCTACAGGCTTGCCATCCGTATTGACCCAAACTAACTGAACGCGCTTACTCTCCCTGGCCATAGCCACTCGCGTCTGCCGCATTAAAAATAAAGCCTCAATACACTTCTCATCTTTGATTTGGCACTCGCCTGCTGGACGTGCGATCAGAAGCGTCCATTTACCCTGCATTGGAATATCCAGCCAAGCCGTATTCCATTCTTGGGCTGGATACACTAATGTGCCGAAGTTGGTTTTGCCACCCTCAGGCTTAATGACGTAATAGGCTAAGTAAGAAGCAATGACTGGTGTAGCGCAGGCAAGCAACAGCAATAGCATTTGAATGCGGCCACGGCGGGTCTGCGCATGAATTGCAGAACTATCTGTCTGCGATGCAGGTATTAATAATTCTTTATCACTCACCCTTGATCCCCATTTGCCACACCCCTGCGCCAATATTGACGCAAGCCGCTAATTAACCAAAATAACAATCCAGAAAAAGCTAAAGCAAACCACTGGAATGCATAAGCATAATGGCGATCGACCCCAGTCGTCAGGGGCGCCCATTCACGTAATAAACCATCGTCTATACCCATATCAACCTCACGCAAAATAAAGGGGCTTTGTCTCCAACCGTGAAGTTGCGCTTCTGCTCCCAAATCAAAGTTTTGTTCAATACGTGGTTTGCTAGCATCTACAACCGCCTTACCTTCACCTAGGGCATAGACCTTACCGGGATGGGCAAACACAATGCCTTCGATATTAACTACATTGGCTGGCGTTTTAACCGGGGGTAACATTTCTCGAATCTCATTATTGCGCGGGCCCCAGCCTCGGTTGACCCACAAAATTTCATCGCGCCCCTCAATCCTAAAAGGCATCATGAGATAAAAGCCTGACTGCGAAACATTGCTACCCACTGGAGGCATTGGTCTTGGCCGGTTATCCAACCAAACTGCTGCCTCTGGAATGAACTGCCCACGAGCAATCATCCGTCGCTCACTCGCCTCTTCTAAGCTTACAGGCCCAGTATTAGCGTTCAAAATGGGCATTTGTTGTCGTGCCAATAAATTAGCTGCCAAAGCAATTTTGGTTTCAGCTCTATTGAGTTGCCATATCCCAGCACCGCAGCCAATCGCCATGACCAGTAAGGCTGATACAGTAGCAACTATGCGCTTAGCGATAAGTTCAGAAAAGAGATTATTCAAGTTAAGGATTTGAGATGAAGTGGATTATTCCGATTGTCCTACTAATGATTGTTGGCAGCCTAGGATCTGCGCTGTATTACATGATGAAAGATCGGGGCAATAGCTCCAGAATGGTTCACTCGCTGATGCTACGCATTGGTCTATCACTTGCGCTATTCCTGGGCATCCTGCTTGCTTACTACTTTGGCCTAATACAGCCAACTGGAATCAAAGTGGGTACAAACTAAAGCTAGATAAAAATAGAATTCCTAAAAACGAATCGGGGCTGAAGGCCCCGATTTCTTATTCTACTTACATCCAGTAGACAGCGATGTACAGACCTAGCCAGACAACGTCAACGAAGTGCCAGTACCAAGCAGCACCCTCAAAAGCAAAATGATGCTTAGCGGTAAAGTCGCCGCGAATCATCCGGCGCAAAACGATCGCCAACATCGTGCCACCAAGGAATACGTGGAAGCCATGGAAACCAGTCAACATGAAGAAGGTTGAGCCATAAATACCAGAGGTCAATTTCAAGTTCAACTCGTGATAAGCATGGTAGTACTCGTAACCCTGGAACAGTAAGAAGATAAAACCTAAAACAACCGTTGCAGACAGGGCAATGATCGCTTTCTTCATGTGGTTTTCAACTAAAGCGTGATGCGAAATCGTAATCGTTACACCAGAGCTGAGCAATAACAATGTATTAATCGTTGGAATTGGCCAAGGACCCATGGTGGTGAATTTCTCAACCAAACCAGCAGGACCATCGTTAGGCCAAACGGCCTGGAAATTAGGCCAAATTAGTTTGCTCTCAACGTCACCCATCCAAGGCATCGCAATATTGCGCGCATAAAACAAGGCCGAAAAGAATGCGGCAAAGAACATAATTTCAGAAAAGATGAACCAGGCCATCGACCAACGGTAAGAGATATCGACATTAACGCCATTCATACCGGCATTGGATTCAGCGATCGTGTCACCAAACCAGTGATAGAGAACAAACAATATCCAAGCCACACCAACTAGGCTCAGAGGACCGCCCCAAGGGGTGTGATTTACCCAGCCAGACATACCAGCGCCAAAAGCAATTAAGCCGAGGGCCGCCATGGCTGGGTGCCGAGATAGTGCTGGGACATAATAGTATGGGGTTGAATTGGATGACATCTTATTCTCTCTATTCAATCAAAAAATAATCAATGGGAAACAACTGCTTTCACTATCAACAACAGGACGCTCATAAAAATCAAGGCACCAATGACTCCTGCAATGATAATGTGTACAAAACTGAGTGACGCTACATCTTCCTGCAAACCTGCTTTCTTACGCACCCCCAAAAAGCCCCACATCACGGCTTTCATAGACTGCATAAAACTACTTTTCTTCTTCATGAAACCACCTTCGATTTAGGAGCGGGTGGTGTACCGCCCAAACCCAACTCAAAGAAGGTGTATGACAAAGTAATTGTTTTCACGTCATCAGGCAAGCCTGCATCAATTACAAAAACTACCGGCATCTTCTTCGTTTCATTTGCAGCTAGTGTTTGTTCCTGAAAACAAAAACACTCTAATTTAGTAAAAAACTCCGTTGCGCTCTTAGGTGCATAACTCGGAATGGCTTGAGCTCGTACTACACGACCAAGATTATTTGTTACTTCATAAACAATTTCAGTCATCTCACCGGGATGAACTTCTAAGAAGTTCTTCACCGGCTTGAAAGTAAATGGTCCACGGCTATTGGAATCAAACTCAATAGTGACTGTGCGAGCATAGTTCACTTGAGTATTGCCAACCTTGTTAGGACTAAAAGCTCTAACGCCATAATCATTCTTATTGGTGACGACGTTAATCCCAGTTACTTCGCACAAGGCCTTGTACATCGGAACTAGGGCGTAACCAAAGCCAAACATCATCACAGCTGCAATTAAGAGCTTTAACAAAATCTGACGATTGAGTGTTTGAGTAGTAACCATCGCAATCGGCGGGATTAACCCAACATGCTCCGTTTAATCACAATACCAATAAAAAAGGTCAGCACAACGCTTAAAAGCACAAACCCCAATCGGCGATTGTTCGCGGATTGGGCTTGCTTAGCTGAAGAATTAAACTCCTGCTTCACGCATTTGCTCTGCACTAGGAGGAGTCTCAAATGTATGGTGTGGCGCTGGTGAAGGGATTGTCCACTCCAAACCTTTTGCTCCCTCCCATGGCTTCATTGACGCTTTTTCGCCTTGACCACGATAAGCTGGCATCACAACAAAGAACAAGAAATATACTTGCGACAAGCCAAAACCCAAGGCGCCAATCGAAGCAATCGCATTGAAGTCAGCAAACTGAGTTGGGTAGTCAGCATAGCGACGTGGCATACCAGCTAGACCCAAGAAGTGCATTGGGAAGAAGGTTAAGTTAAAGAAAATCATGGAAGTCCAGAAGTGGATCTTGCCGCGAGTTTCATTAGCCATGTAGCCGGTCCACTTTGGACACCAGTAGTAGAAGCCAGCGAACATCGCAAATAATGAGCCTGCTACCAATACATAGTGGAAGTGAGCAACCACATAGTAAGTATCTTGAACGCCGATATCAATTGGCGCCAATGCCAAGATCAAACCAGTAAAGCCACCCATCGTAAATACGAAGATGAAACCAATAGCCCACAACATGGGCGTTTCAAAGGTCATTGACCCTTTCCACATCGTTGCAACCCAGTTAAAAATCTTCACGCCCGTTGGAACGGCAATCAACATCGTTGCGTACATGAAGAACAACTGACCAGTTACTGGCATACCAGTGGCAAACATGTGGTGAGCCCAAACGATGAATGACAAGATCGCAATGGATGCGGTTGCATAAACCATCGAGCTATAGCCAAACAAAGTTTTTCTGGAGAAGGTTGGGATGATTTCGCTGACGATTCCAAATGCTGGAAGAATCATGATGTAAACCTCAGGGTGCCCAAAGAACCAGAAAATATGCTGGAACATAATTGGGTCGCCACCACCAACAGCAGAGAAGAAGGAGGTACCAAAGTGACGGTCAGTCAACACCATCGTAATTGCGCCAGCCAATACAGGCATCACAGCAATCAACAAATACGCAGTAATTAACCATGTCCAGCAGAACATTGGCATCTTCATCAGGGTCAAGCCTGGCGCGCGCATATTCAAAATGGTCACAATGATGTTAATTGAACCCATGATGGAAGACGCACCCAATAAATGGAGGGCAAAAATGGCCATATCCATTCCAGGACCCATCTGGGATGTCAGCGGAGCATAGATTGTCCAGCCGCCTGATGGTGCGCCACCAGGAACCAGGAATGAGCTCAATAACAAAGTCGCCGCCACTGGCAGAATCCAGAAGCTGAAGTTGTTCATACGAGCAAATGCCATATCAGATGCACCGATTTGCAAAGGCACCATCCAGTTAGCAAAACCAACGAAGGCCGGCATGATCGCGCCGAATACCATCACCAAACCATGCATGGTAGTTAATTGGTTAAAGAACTCGGGGCGCAAAAATTGCAAACCAGGCTGGAATAGCTCCAAGCGAATTCCCAAAGCCATCACGCCACCAGCCAACAAGCTGATAAACGAGAAAATCAAATACATCGTGCCGATGTCTTTGTGATTGGTTGCAAACAACCAACGACGCCAACCGTGTGGCGTGTGATCATCATGCGCGTGATCATGATCATGCGCATGATCGTGTGCGTGATCGTGATCGTGGGTAGTAGAGACTGTGCTCATGGATTGCTCCGGTTTCGTTTTATCTGTATTAGTTAATCTGAATTACTTGCCGCCGCGCGCAGTAATAATTTCTTGGGTCTGAATTACTTCACCCGTTTTATTACCCCAAGCGTTACGGGTATAGGTCATCACTGCGGCGATATCGCTATCAGAAATTACGCCTGCCCATTTAGGCATCGCACCTTTACCGTTGATGAGGATGTTGTATTGGCCATCTTTAGGCCCATTGACCACTTTGCTACCGTCAAGAGCTGGAAAAGCGCCAGCGCCTTTACCGTTTGCTTGGTGGCAAGCAGCACAGTTCGCGGCATACACTTTTGCACCGCGTTCTTTTTGCTCATCTAATGTGTAGACCTTTGAAGGATCATCGCCTGCAGCGCCCATTTCTTTTTTCTTTTGCGCAACCCAAGCCGTGTAGTCATCTTGAGAAACAACCTTTACAACGATAGGCATAAATGCGTGCTCTGCACCGCAAAGCTCAGAACATTGGCCACGGAAGGTGCCGATCATATCTGCTCTGAACCAAGTATCGCGAACAAATCCTGGGATCGCATCTTGCTTAACGCCGAATGCTGGAATAGTCCATGCATGAATTACGTCGTTAGCAGTAGTAATCAATCGAATTTTCTTGCCAACAGGCACAACCATTTCATTGTCTACTTCCATCAAATACGTATTTGATTTTGGCGCCAAGTTATTAATGGCTTCGCGTGAAGTAGATAGGGTAGACAAGAAGCTAATACCTTCGCCTTCGCCCTTGATGTAATCGTAGCCCCATTTCCACTGATAACCAGTGGTCTTAATGGTGATATCTGAATTGGTTGTATCTTTCATCGCCACAACGGTCTTTGTTGCCGGCAATGCCATACCGATGACGATTAAAAGTGGAATCACTGTCCAAATAATTTCAACAGTTGTACTCTCGTGGAAAGAAGCAGATTTGTGGCCCAATGATTTGCGGTGCTTCAAGATGGAATAGAACATCACTCCAAAAACGCCGACAAAAATCAATGCACAAATTACTAACATCATCCAATGTAGCCAATGGATTTCTTGCATGATTTTGGTTGCTGGGGCAGCAAAGTTCAGCTGATTTACAGCTGGGCCCCCAGGCATATTTTCACTTGCGTTCGCAAAAGCAGTGCCAAAGGCTGCTATTAAATAGAGCAAAGCCCTAGTGACTTTTCCAAATAAATTCATCTTATTCTCTGTTTATTGTCGCGGGCAAAGTGCCAAAAAGCGCCACAAAATGCCCAAAAAGCGGTATCAAGCCAATACTTCCAGCGGTGATTATAGGGTTAATTGGACTTAACAACAAACAGGGATAACCCAGCCTCATCCAATCTTGACCGAGGTTTAAATGATAGTAAGCACTTACACTTAAGCAGAATCTGACCTAGTCTTGCGTCCAATTTGATTTATATCAATATAGGCGACCCTGTCTTGTGCTCTGGCTAGGTGCTTTCCGATCGCCCATGCATGCCCATAAACCACCTCTAAAGTCATTTTTTTGGGCAAAACGCCTTTTTTTGGCATTTCAGCTGCGGGCTCTTGAAGCAATTTCAATGCCTTTGCATCAGCTAGCAAAAGAGAGTCTGTTTCGTAATCAAGATGTAGATACTCCATATCCATTACTGGGTCTGAAAAACGTTCTCCCATGAGGGCGTCGCCCATATCGTGCATATCCCAAGGGCTCAATAAGTTTTTTAACTTGAGTACTCCTGGTTCAAGAGTACGCAGCTCTTTACCGGTATCGGGCCCTAAATAACTAAAGGTGACCAAACCACCCTCCCGTAGAACACGCCAACACTCTTTCAAGAAATGACGCGGATCAGGCAAGTCTTGCAACATTAAGTCACTAAAAACCAAATCCACAGAATTATCCGGAAGATCAAATCTTCCATTTAATTGATAAGTGGCAAAGGCCGTTGTATTACTACTAAACAAAGATCGCCAGTTACTCATCACTTTCGAGCGCCACATTTCAAAACCAGAAATACCCTTCTCGGTAACGCTCAAAATAGCCGCCGTGGGGTAACGCTTTGCAAAAGCTGACAAATGCTTCCCGGGGAAATCTGGAACGATCAAAATATCTTTAATGTCTAATTTGACGATATCCAGTTTTTGCAACATACGGTCTGCAATTTCGTCTTGTAACCATCTGATCGGCTGGGTCATTGGCTCAGTATACTCAGCGCCCCATGCGATTTCTAGAGAAGATTTTTCAATGTATTACCGAGCAAGTTTTGCCAACGGCTTGTATCGTTTGCGAACACCATCAAAAAGCTACTATATGCAATAACTGCTTGCAATCCCTGTATGACCAAGGTCTATTCAATTACGAATGCTGTCACCAATGTGGTATCTCCCTCCATGCTTCAGAAATCAAAGAGCAGCATTGCGGACAATGCAAAAAACATTCGCCCTATTTTGATGCAAGCTATTGCCTAGATCGCTACGAGGGAGTACTACAAAATGCGGTGCATCAACTCAAATACCAAAAACGTTTAGCCTATGCCCTCGGTCTTGCAACAGCATGGAATGCAGTTTTCGCGCAGCAGTTGATGGATGCTAACGCAGCCTACCTTCTTCCCGTTCCACTGAGTCCTAAAAAGTTAGCTTTGCGTGGGTTTAATCAAAGCTGGGAAATAGCTAGAAGAATCCGCTGTGGACCGCATATTCAAAAAATGCCTTACACATTAAAACGCCAGCATTTTTCAGGGCGGCAAGCAGGCAGTAAACATGCGGATAGGATGCAAGCAATACAAGGGATGTTTTACATTGAAGAAGGGCATCTCGAACTGCTAAAAGATCATTCGGTTATCGTTTTTGACGATGTTATGACGAGTGGGGCTACCCTGAATGAAATTGCTCGCGTTCTGAAGGACAATGGAGTCAAGAGAGTAACGAATTGGGTGTTACTCAGAACCTCTAAGCCTTTATAAAGAAATGAGATTAAGAACACAGCATGTTTAATATTGTCTTATTCGAACCAGAAATTCCACCCAATACCGGCAACATCATCCGCTTATGCGCCAATACAGGGGCGAAATTACATCTAATTGAGCCTTTGGGATTTCCGATGGAAGATGCCAAGTTAAGAAGGGCTGGCCTTGACTATCACGAATTTGCTAGCGTGAAAGTGCACGCTAGTTGGGCGCAGTTTTTAAAAGATGAGCAACCCAATCTACAGCATCTTTTTGCTTTAACAACCAAAGGAGATGAAAAATTTCATGAGGGCAAATATGCTCTAAATGATTACTTTGTTTTTGGATCAGAAACCAAAGGTATTACTGATGAAGTGCGCAATTCAATTCCACCAAAGAATCAAATGCGTTTAGCAATGCAAGATAGTAGTCGCAGTCTAAATCTATCGAATACCGTAGCGGTTGTTGTATACGAAGCCTGGCGCCAAAATGGGCTCGTTGGCGGCAATTAAAAATAAACTACAAAAAATTAAGCTTCGATTTTTGGATCACGGCCCATCAGTTTTTTGATAGCATCATGCGCGGTGAGCTTACTAGATAACACATCACCCATCATTACGGTGATTGGCATCTCCACCTTTAAGCGCCTGGCCAAATCAGCAACTGCTTCGGCACAAAGAACGCCCTCTGCAACATGACCTAAACCAGCCAAGATCTCACTCAATGACTTTCCAGCGGCAAGCTCTAGCCCAACGCGGCGATTACGAGATAGATCACCGGTAGCAGTCAAAATCAAATCTCCGACGCCAGTTAAACCCATGCAAGTTTCAGGTCTACCGCCAGCAGCTTTAACCAAACGCATCATTTCAGCTAAGCCTCTGGTAAGAACTGCTGCGCGAGCATTCAACCCTAAATCTAGACCATCACCAATTCCCGCAGCAATTGCCAAGACATTCTTAATGGCTCCGCCCAGTTCAACACCAATCAAGTCATCGCTTGAGTAGATGCGCATATTTCCATGATGAAATGCTGCTTGCACAATTTCGCATAGATGACTTGAAGTGCTAGCAATAGTTAATGCGCACGGCATTCCAGCCCCTACCTCACGCGCAAAGCTAGGGCCTGATAAAGCACCATAAGCATGTTGAATGCCATGACTATGCAGCGCATGTTCACGTGCAACAACTTGATGTGGCAACAGAGCTGTCGTTGGCTCTAAACCCTTGCATAACCAAATAATATTTAAAGGATGGTTGGCCACCTTTAGTACTTGAGCAATTGTTTCTGCAAGCCCTGACATCGGTGTTGCAATTACCAATAGATCATTACTAGAAAGTCTGCCGATTGCTTTAGAAAAATGACTTTCTAATTTCAGATTTTTGGGTAATTGAATATCAGGAAGATAGGATTTATTTTGACCAGATCTTTCAATCTCTAGTAATTGCTCAGCGCTTCGAGACCACAAACAAACATCATCCTCTTGCAGAAAGCGGGCCGCCTGAGCGGCTATTGCTGTTCCCCAAGCACCAGCACCAAGCAGGGTCACTTTCATGATCTGTGGGCTCGCTCTTTAAGCTTAATGTGGAAGGATAATCTTGCTCTCATCTGCAGGGCTAGCTTCAGTGGCAGCCGCCTGTTGAGCCTGCATTAGACGCTGCTCATACATGCCGTGAAAGTTGATTTCATTGAGATGAATTGGCTGGAATCCAGCGCGACTAATAATGTCGGAGATATTCGATCGAAGGTATGGGTACAAAATGGTAGGGCACCCAATACCCAACATTGGATCGATTTGCTCGGGTGGAATATTGTTGAACTCAAAAATACCCGCTTGCTTAGCTTCAACCAAAAAAAGGATCTTTGAATCTACCTTAGCGGTAACCGTGGCACTCAGGGCTACTTCAAAAATACTTTCATTTAAGGGGGTAACAGCAATATCAACTTCTACCTCTACCTGTGGGTCAGCAACAATCAACAGAATTTTTGGTGCATTAGGCTGCTCAAGTGAGAGGTCTTTCAAATAAATACGCTGAATCCGAAATCCAGGTTCTTGTGAGCTTTCAGACCCTTCCTGAGGCGCGGTAGACTGTTCTGTCATTACTATCTTTCTATGTTTATTAATGCTTTAAGCCAATAAAGAATCGAGATTGCCAGCTCGATCTAAGGCTACTAAATCATCAT
>CAIMPQ010000059.1 GCA_903843315.1 uncultured beta proteobacterium | reverse complement strand
CTGCGGCATTGGTATCGATCGCTTAGTCATGCTTCTCACGGATGTTCCAAACATTCGTGATGTGATTCTATTCCCTCACCTCCGTCGCGAAGAAGAGTAATCCAGAGAAAAAAGAATCCTCAAGTAAATTTTGAGATGAAATAAAGGCACCCTAGGGTGCCTTTTTAATCGCCCAGATCCTATATAGCCTGAGGATGTTTTAATGCCCGACTTATAAAGACTGGTCTTTTATTAAATTTACTGCTTCTTGCGCCGTCATAAAACCCTCATCTGTAGGAACAACCCACACTTCGACGCGACTCTGAGGAGTGCTCACTTTTAAAGTCAGATGATGGGTAGCCTTTCGATTGAGACTTTCATCAAGCTCAACTCCAAGCCACGCTAACTTCTGACAGACGGCAGATCGAATGGACCAATCATGCTCTCCAATGCCACCGCTGAATGAAATAATATCGAGACCCCCCAAACAAGCAATCATTGCCCCAGACTCACGAATAATGCGGTATATAAATAAATCTATCGCCTCTTTGGCTAGAGGGCTCTGGTCAGCCTTCAATTTACGCATGTCTGCAGAGATAGTCGACACACCCAGCAAACCACTTTTTCTATAAAGGAGATCTTGAAGCTGGTCGTGGGTATAACCACGCTCAACGAGATACATCAACACTCCAGCGTCCAATGAACCACTACGGGTACCCATCATTAAGCCATCTAATGCAGAAAAGCCCATTGTTGTTGCAATGCTTTTACCATCAATAGCAGCGCATAAGCTTGCGCCATTTCCAAGGTGTGCCATTAAGACTTTATCTCTTGCCTTGCTAGAGTTTTCGATCAACTCTCCAATAATGTACTGATAAGAAATTCCATGAAAGCCGTAGCGTCGTACCCCTTGGTCAGTAATCTCTTTTGGTAAAGCAAGCGAGGTTTCAAGAGAGCTCATCGTCTTATGAAATGCTGTATCAAAACAGAGCACTTGAGGAATATTTGGAAATACTTGAGAAAAGGCGCGCACGCCATCTAAGCTATGTGGCTGATGCAGCGGTGCAAGTGCGCTCATGGCTGATAGCTTTTCCAAAATGGCATCTGTAGAAATCACTGGTTGAAAAAACTCCGATCCACCATGAACAATGCGATGAGAGACGGCTCTAATAGGGGGTAGCCCTTCGATCCCTAACAATAATTCCTTGAGATGTGTCAAGGCGGCGATAAACGGGTCTTGATTAAGATCTATAAAATGCTCTACATGTTCGACACCTTGATAGGCATAATGCAACTCTGTTTTTCCACCCGGCTCTAAACCCTCAAAACTTCCCGACAAGATAGAAGGTAGAACTGACCCATGGAGGGTCGGATAGATTGAAAATTTGAGAGATGAAGAACCCGCATTAACAGTCAGAATTGCCATAGATATAGAGCGTATTTAATTAATTGAACAAATGAAGCGTTGCAAAGCAGCTTATCTTTTGGGGACAGATTTTTTAAACAAAGTTAAAGTAAGAAAGAGTAGCAAGACCAAAAACCAAAGCAATGACCATTCTGGAACCTGCAAACCCAAAATTGTAGGTAACTTGGCAGAACATATACCATCAGCCTTAAATAACCAAGGCAATCCTTGCGCTAACTGAAATTGATTTATCCATACCTCAAGGGGATCCACTCCACAAGAGGCCTCTGGGTGAGATAACAGCCAAACTTGTTTACCGGCAATGGCTCCGCCAAATGCGGCCGATAGCACCGCTAGAAATTGGAACGATTTTTTTAATGGGGAAATACCTGCCGCCAAAAAACAGCTAATGGCAATTCCAAAATAGGCAATTCTTTGCAAAATGCATAAGGGGCATGGCAAAAAACTAACGCCCTGATAACCAGTCTGCTGCAGTATCACAGCAAAAATCACCAAACTAAGGCTGAATAAAGAAATAGATAGATATTGAGCACGGTTCATTCCTAGATGATAGCGAGAACATCTTCCAAAAGCCTTAAACCAACGGCTTTATAACCAAAAGTGGATATCTTATAAAAAGTTAATTGGAAATAGAGGCCCAGATTTGCCCTGTAGCTCCTCAAGATTGAGGATAATTGAGGTTTTAGACAACGAATCCTGATTAAGCTTTTATGGCAGCCTACAACACTGAAACCGTTTTAACCGTTCACCATTGGAATGACACCCTTTTTAGCTTTACTACTACCCGCAATAAAGGACTTCGCTTTCGAAGTGGCCATTTTTTGATGATTGGTCTTGAGGTAGAAGGCAAACCCCTAGTCAGAGCCTATAGTGTTGCTAGCCCTAATTATGAAGAGCACCTGGAATTCTTAAGCATCAAGGTTCAAGAAGGTCCACTCACCTCACGACTCCAGAAAATTAAAGTAGGCGACCCTATCTTGGTAAGTGAAAAGTCAGTAGGGACTTTAGTAATTGACGATTTGAACCCAGGTAAGCATCTTTATCTATTTAGTACCGGAACCGGACTTGCCCCCTTCATGAGCATTATTCGTGACCCAGAAACTTATGATAAGTTTGAAAAAGTAGTTCTCATTCATGGAGTACGCTTGGTAAGCGAACTGGCTTACGGCGATTACATTAAGAATGAACTCACCCAAGATGAATTCCTAGGTGAACTAATTCGTGAAAAGTTAATCTACTATCCAACGGTGACTCGTGAAGCCTTTAAGCACACTGGCCGACTCACCACAGCCATTGAATCGGGTCAGCTGTTTAAGGATATAGGATTGCCCCCATTGGATCCAACAGTAGATCGAGCGATGATTTGCGGTAGCCCCTCCATGCTGAAGGAAACTGCTGAAATGCTTGATGCTAAAGGCTTTAAAGTCTCCCCAAGCTTAGGCCAACTTGGTGACTACGTATTCGAACGTGCCTTCGTAGAAAAGTAATCCGGGGAATGAGTATATCTAAAAGTAGTTTAGTTATCACTATATATTCCTTGTGAACCTATAGCATCCTTGTTACAGTATTTTTAACGAGATAAGTTCCAAGGAATTGAAATGTCACCCATTAGAGATCATTACAACCCAGCCATCATTCATTTGCTTCGAGAACATGATCGCTTGCATCACGATCAAATCGCCGAAAGAAAAAGTTTTCAAAGGCGGATTCTCTTTCTAATGAATGCCATCAAGGCCGATGAGTTTGAGAGCTCGTTTTCATAGACTCTCTGCAATTAGGATAAATAAAAACCGCTTGAATAGCGGTTTTTATTTGCAACATCTATAAGGATGCTTTACTTACTCGATAGAGAGTATGAGCAATTAAATTCACTTCTCACAGCACACCATTAATCTTCAATCTGAAAATACACTTCCGCCTTCGCAGTTGGTGTGCCCTGGACTTCTAGTGCTAGATTCGCTTCCTGGGCAGTAGCAAAGATCTTTTCAGTAGTCAATAACACTGAGTCAATGTTTGATGGTGGATTGTTTGCAACTGTATATCCCATGGAGCACTCCTTGAATGAATTCGTATTACTGAATTTGTCTAATGAAGTGACAGAATAGGCTGTTTTTTTATATACGAAAAGAACATCTATTTCATTTACTTATATCTAATTAGATATAAGTAAAAGTAGCAAATTAAAGCCTCCATTACCAATGAGAAGCAATAAGCAGATCCTTTTTAGGACGCCATCAGAGATAGAGTGGGTCTTTAAAATGGCTTGGGCAAGCCTCATTCCAAGCCAATAGGCTGGAATAGCAAACAACAAATAAGCAAACCACCCCAAACCCCCACCCATGGCGCTGGCAGCCACTATGGCAAAAAGAGAAATTCCCGATACAAAATGAGACAGCATGGATCGCATTCTTTCGAAGGGTTGATCAGTTGAGTTGAGATACAAAGCTGCTGGAGGGCCACCAATTCCGCAGGAGCCCAATAACAGTCCAGATAACCCACCTGCCAAGCAATCTAAGCTAACTGAAGCACTTAATCGCACATGGGGCTTTAGCAGTAAATAACTAGCAAAAAAGATTACTACTGTGCTTGCGGATGTTTTTAAGATTGGAGGTGGAATAAATCTACCTAGCCAAATTCCAACAGGTAAAAAAACCCCTGAAAAAAATAACATTTGCCAAAGCCGGGGGCGATCATCTTTGTGAACTTTCCATTGACGAGAAAGTAATACCCCTCCAAATACTTCGGAACACATCACAATTGGGATTAAAAATGGGATTGGAAAAATCCACATGAGAAGCGGCGTCATGATGAGCGCCCCTCCAAAACCACTTAATCGCCTAATGAACCCGCCGAAAATTGCCGCAAAGATTAATAGGCAGATTGAGGGCAGGCTCTCAAAAATCAGACAGTCTCACTAACATCGTGTTCGCCTGCGATCAAATCGCGAATTTGTCGACGTATTTCCAGGTAAGCGGGAGTATCTTCCACCATTCTGCGTGGCTCTGGAATCCGAATAATTTCTTTTACTCTTCCAGGACGGCGAGTCATCACCACAATCACGTCAGAGAGATTGATGGCTTCTTCAATACTATGGGTTACTAGTACAACAGTCTTGCTCTCTTCTTTCAAAATTCGGATCATTTCAGCTTGCATCATTGCGCGATTTTGAGCATCTAAGGCAGCAAAAGGTTCATCCATCAATAGAACAGTAGGGTCAACTACCAAGGCGCGAGCAATAGAGACGCGTTGACGCATACCACCTGATAATTGATGTGGGTAATGGTTGATGAATTGGCTCAGGCCCACTAGAGAGGCAAAGCGGGTTACGATTTGCTGAATTTCTACAGCCTTAGTGCCTTTGATTTTCAAGCCAAATGCAATATTGTCATAGACCGTAAGCCAGGGAAACAAGGCATAGTCCTGAAATACCATTGAGCGATCAGCGCCAGGGCCGTCGACCACTTTACCGGCGCATTCAATGCGGCCTGCTGTGGGCACTTCAAATCCTGCAATGAGGTTTAGTAATGTGGTTTTACCGCAGCCGCTATGACCCAATATTGAGCAAAACTCATTCTTACTAACTTCTATGGAAACATCATCAATCGCTAAGACTTCTTGACCCTTAGCCTGTATTGAGGGATATATTTTTCTTATGTTTTCTACTTTAAGTTCTGGCATGGATTTATCTATTTGCAATGATGAATTGATTGGCTACATTGATTAAGCATTGAGTGCTCGAGACCATGGCATGAGTTTTTGTGCTGTATAGCGGATCAATCTATCTAAACATAGGCCAATTAACCCAATAGCTAACATGCCGACCAAAATGTAGTCGGTACGTAGAACAGTGCGAGCATCATTAATGAGGAATCCAAGACCGGAATTAGCGCCCACTAATTCAGCGGCAACTAAAGCCATCCAACCTACTCCCAAACCAATCCGTATACCCGTAACTATTTGAGGTAAAGCTGCACGCAATATGACTCTGGTGATGACGCCCCATGATCCTGCCCCTAAACAACGGGCAGCACGAATCAGATTCGGTTCTACGTTCTTCACGGCATCAATCGTATTTATAAGAATGGGAAAGAAAATACCCAAGAAAATAATAAATTGATTTTGAACATTGCCAACACCGAACCACAAAATACTTAATGGGATCCATGCGATAGGGGGAATAGGACGCAAAATTTCGATAATGGGGTCCACCTGCTCATTCACCCATTTAAAACAGCCCATTACTATTCCCAAAGGAATTGCAACGGAAGCGTAGCAAAAGGCTACAAATTCCCTGGATAAGCTATCGATTAAATGTTTCCAGATTTCTCCAGACTTCATTAATTCAAAACCGCCCTTTGCCACTCCCGAAGGAGGTGGCAATAGGGTAGCTTCAGTTTTATCCAAAATAAACCGACTGGCGTACTCCCAGGCGGCAAGCAAAATAATCAATAAAGCTAAACGACGAAATTGCTTGAAAAAATTTAATATTTGCATAGTGCTTTATTTTTTATAAACCTTGCCATCAAAAGACCAATCCCTAGTCAGGTCGCCCTTTTCTGGGAAAGCTTGTGGTTTAGTCGTATTCAATGGATTCATATACGTTGGGTAGGGCGTCTTATCCATCGGTGCAGACCAGTCAGCCGGCAAGAATGGAGGACGAGTGATGGTTGCCCAACCCAGCTTTTCAAATGTCTTGTCCATAAAGCGAGTATCGACAGCACGGGCAAAATCAATGCCGGTTAACTTGTTCTGAATACGCTTGTTTTCATAAAGCCATGTGTAAATTGGTTCATTTGCACGACCCCAGAACACAGGGATAGGGTAAATATAGTTAGGCTTATACAACAGGTTGTATGCTGAAATTTGCTGACGCAAGATCTCTTTTGAATAATTTTTCAAATTTGGATCTTCCTGCATAACATCCACTGCAGCATCTGGATTCTTTCTAATCCAAAGGGTCGCCTCTGCAATTGCATCGGTAAACGCCTGCACTACATCTGGTGCGTTATCAATCACTTCCTGACGCACATAAAACGTGCCTTCATAAATATTGTAAGGATAGCTATCGCTAATAATTCTGGCGTTCTTACGCTCTTTAGACATGATGGTTGGAGTCGGATCCCAAGGCACCACCGCATCAATTCCCTTCGGCATCGCCATTTGCTCGCCTGGAGGCATGTTCTTCAAGATAATGTCCTTACCAATCTCAATGCCATTGGCTTTAGCAGCAGCCTGAATGTAGAACTCCGCTGAAGAACCGGTAACGATACCGATAGTTGCGGGGGGATTAGAACCCTTGAAGTCTTTAAATGACTTAATTTTAGAATCTAGTGGCACTAACACCGCGTGCATCAAGTTGGTATTGATTACCGCGATCGTTTTAACAGGTATATTTTTGTCAATTAGGGAAGTGAATGGAAAGTTACCGCCATTACCAAACTGGAATCGACCAGAGATAATCACCTCATTAATAGCAGGTCCCGATGGAAAAGCCTGTAACTTCGACTCTATTCCACGTTTAGCTAGGAGGCCTTTTTTATCCATTACCAAGTTAATCGTATTTTGACCAGACCATGGTGGCTGGAACGCTATCTGCAATGGCCACCAACCTTTTTCTTTGAGCCAAGCCACTGACTTTGCTGAAACCTTTTCATCTGCACCTTCAGGCCAGCCATAATCATTAAACTTGGTAGCATTTTGAGCCATCGACAGCATTGGAGCTCCCGAAAGCATTGCAACAGCTAGTACTGAAAAGATACGACGTGATGCGCTAAATTGTTTCATTACGATCTCCTTAATAATGGGATTGCTTGTTTTCACATCCAACAGCGAACGTCTAAAAAACTAACTCGTGAAGCTTAACTCGATACCACCCAATCTCGTTCTTATTTTTCTATATTCTTTTTTCATAACTAAATACTTTACCAACTCAGTAAAGGGCTGCAAAGTCGATCCCTGCTTTAGCGCCTCCTGAGCGCCGTCTCTCAATCCTACAGCAAGATTTTCAGGATAAAAAGCATGCAGGCTTAACTGTTCTTTACTTGCCGAACGACCCCACTTTTTTCTTAATCCCGGCAATGCTGACTCAATCAACTCACCTGGTCTGCGCGAAGCGTCGTAATCTACATTTGCGCGGTTCATTACCTCAGCACTTGGGGTACCAGCTAACTTTCCATAATGCCCTTTAAGATAAAGTTTAATCTCATCCGGTATCGTTTTATACCGCTCGCCCTGCATTACATTCAGAACAGCTTGAGTCACGATATATTGCGCAAAGGGGCTAACAAGGATCGGATAACCCAAGTCCTCGCGCACCCGCGCTGTCTCCTCCAAGATCTCAGCCTCTCTATGAGAAATGCCCATTGTTGCCAACTGGGCACGCAAATTCGAAATCATCCCTCCCGGAATTTGATGTTCATATAAAGCGGGGTCATAAATGGCTTTTTCACCGCGAGAAAAATTATCGCGTGAACATATCCAATCAAAATATTCATCTACCTTTTGTAAGGCAGCCTGATTCATCTTAGGTGCCCTACCCAATTTATGAGCGCTCGCATACACATCCAAGACCGATGGCAAAGAGGCACCATTTGCAAGACAATCCGTAGCTACATAACCATAGGAGAATCCGGCCTTAATTGCCTCTTCGTATACCAGTGGCGCTAAGCCTGACTGACAATGCGAATGTAATTTAATGGGAATATCTGCAGCTGCAAGAACCACTGCGGGGAACAAAGTAGCCGCCCTCTCAGGAGTGAGTAGACCAGTCGGATCTTTTACAGAAATAAAATCTGCACCCAATTTAACCAGCTCATGTGTTCTAGCGATAAAGTAAGCATCGTCATGTACGGGGCTTAATGCATAGGTCAGCATGGCATTGATCAACATGCCATGCTTCTTTCCTGCTTTGACCGAAGACTCAATATTACGGTTATCGTTCAGGGCGTCATATACTGTCAACACCTTCACGCCAGATTGGGCTAACAATTCAATATTGAGAGCCACTACATCGTCTGGAAAAAGTTCAAAGGTATAAATACTTTGGCCGCGTGTTAGTGCATCGGTAGGTGTGTTGAGCTGCTTACTTAAAAACTCCATGCGTCGCCAAGGATCTTCACGTAAGAAGCGCACCATGACATCAAACACCGCTCCCCCGAGAATATTGATATAGCTATAACCCGCCGCATCTATATCAGCCAAGGCCGGATACATCTGTGGAGTAGTCATACGCGTTGACCAAAGACACTGGTGGGCATCGCGCAGAGTGACATCAATTAACTCAAAGGGCTTTTTATGAGTCATCAAGAAACCTCAATCACCATTAGAGCTTGACCAGCTTCGATATTTTCACCATCCTCCACCAAAATCCGAGATACCTTGCCGCTCCATTCAGCAGGAATGGTATTGAGTAATTTCATCACTTCAACAATACAAACATCCGTCTTGGGTTCAACG
>CAIMPQ010000058.1 GCA_903843315.1 uncultured beta proteobacterium | reverse complement strand
CTCCATTGGTGGGGACTCCTTTTGGGTGGTTCACTCACCAGGCAAAGCGATGGGAGGTATTGATGCGTGCGGCGCAGCTGCTGGTCTAGCTACCAAGAAATGGTATGCAGAGCGTGGCATCACCAAAGCCATTCCGTTTCGTGGACCGGTTGCAGCAAATACGGTCGCAGGCACTATCTCTGGCTGGGGTGCGGCGCAGCTGCTTTCTCAGCAAGGTCTGGGTGGCAAGATTCCTTTATCTCGCCTTTTGGCAGATGCCATCTACTATGCAGAAACTGGCATTCCAGTAACGTATAGCCAATCTAGCCTAACTGCAAAAAAACGCGAAGAGCTGAGCCCCATTCCAGGATTTTCCAAGACCTTCTTGGTCAATGGCAAAGCGCCAGTTGTTGGCAGTATCTTCAAACAAGAACGTCTTGCAAAAACCTTGCGGCAAATTTCCACAAAGGGAACGGAGGATTATTACCGTGGTGATCTTGCCGACTTATTGGCAAAAGAACTCACCGATATTGGTAGCCCTTTACGTTTAGGTGACCTACATCGTCATCATGCAAAACTGATTAATCCCCTTGAGCTCAAACATAGCCTCGGTAATGTTTACAACATGATCCCACCTACCCAAGGGGTGGTGTCGTTAATGATCATTGGCATCCTAGATCAATTGAACTTAAAGCGATTTAAGGTTGATAGTGCAGAGTATGTACATCATTGTGTAGAGGCTACCAAGCAAGCATTCAAGGTTCGCGATCAGTTTGTAACCGATCCTGCTTACATGACAAAAAATGCGCAATCCTTTTTGTCTCCTGCGTTTCTAAAAAAGTTGGCTAAGAACATCGACCCCAACAAAGCTTTACCTTGGGGCCAGGGTAAGGGTCCAGCAGATACTATTTGGATGGGTGTGATTGATGGCGATGGTAATTGCGTCTCGTTTATTCAAAGTATTTATCATGAATTTGGCGCCGGTATTGTTCTACCCAAGTCGGGTGTAAATTGGCAGAACCGTGGCTGCAGCTTCTCGTTAGACCCTAAAACACTCAACCATCTTGAGCCTTATCGCAAACCTTTTCACACCCTCAATCCGGCAATGGCTTTATTTAAAGATGGTCGTTCAATGGTGTACGGCACCATGGGAGGTGATGGCCAACCACAAACCCAATGCGCTGTATTTACTCGTACCGCTACTTATGGACTAGATCCGCAAGATGCAATCAGCCGTCCGCGTTGGTTGCTTGGGCGTACATGGGGTCAAACCAGCGATAGTCTCAAATTAGAATCCCGCTTTAGCCCCTGGGTTGCAAAAGAATTGCACGCGCTAGGCCATGAGATTGAAATGCTAGATGCCTTTGATGAGACAGTAGGTCATGCTGGCTGCATCATTCGTGATCCATCAGGCACCTTGCGTGGTGGCTGGGACCCCCGTAGCGATGGAGCAGTTAGCGCGTTTTAGTAATAAACATTTTGGGTACGCGCAGATCCCAATGAATGGCTGCTGCGCGTAATCCAAATATCCCTAGCATGCAAGCAACAGATCCTTCTAGTGCGTATTGAGGAAGAAAATTCAAGACCAGAACATAAGCACAACATCCCAGCGTTACCGGAATTGCGTAAAGTTCGTGGGACATGATGAGTGTTTTTTTACCGGCCAATATATCCCGTATTAAACCGCCACCGATAGCGGTAATGACTCCCAGAATCACCGGCGCAACGGGCAAGCCAAAATCCATACCCCATGCCTTATTAGCACCTTGTATACCAAACAAGGCGGCACCAAAACCATCAATGTACAACATCCAACGATAGATCTGTGGTTGGGTAAAAAAAGGTTCAGCAGCGAATGTCAGCACACTTGCGCCCAATGCCAGCCAAACATAAATTTGATTTTCAGACCAAAAAACGGGGGTTCCCAAAACTATGTCGCGGATGGTTCCGCCGCCAATCGCAGTAATGACCCCTAGCACCAACACACCAAATATGTCTACTCCGCGATCTGCAATGGCCAATACGCCAGTCACAGCAAACGCCATGGTTGCAATCACGCCAATCCAAAAATTAATGTCATCCATAGCGATCAGTCTAAAGCACTTTGAATCACCCCTGACTGAACATTGCTTCATCAATATACTGTTGGGGATGAGTCCATTGAAAGCACTTATATGAAACCCAAGCTCTATAGCTTTTGGCGCAGCTCCGCCGCCTTCCGTGTCCGTATCGCCCTTAATCTAAAAGGGATGAACTATGAGCTTATTCCAGTCCACCTGCGTAAAAATGGTGGTGAACAACTGGCTGAGGAGTATACAAACAAGAACCCCAATCAACTAGTTCCCTTATTTGACGATAGTAAAGATAGCATCCACCAGTCCATCGCCATCATTGAATATCTGAATGAAATTCAAACCGAACCCCCGCTACTTCCAATCTCAGCGATTGATCGTGCTTGGGTACGCGCCCTTTCAATGGATATCGCTAGTGATATTCACCCCATTAATAACGTGAGGGTACTGCGTTACCTCGTAAAGGAGCTTGGTATTAGCAGTGAAGCAAAGGATGACTGGTATCAACATTGGATAAAGCTTGGTCTAACGAGTTTAGAAAAGCGCTTAGGCTTTGATGCACGAGTTGGACGATTTGTTTATGGCAATCAACCTGGTCTGGCAGACATTTGCTTGGTTCCACAAATATTTAATGCCCTGAGTAGCAAACTGGATATGAGCCCTTACCCTTCTCTCATGAAGATTTTTAATGAGTGCATGAAGTTGCCAGCCTTTATCAATGCCTCTTGGGAAAAACAAATCGATGCTGAGGGGCTAAACCCCGTTGCTACTCCAGAGAAATAATGAGAGCGTGATCAAAGAACCTATGGTGGTTATCAACACTACTCTGGAGATCACGCTACCATCAGCTTTGTAATACTGAGCCAACATAAATGGCCCTGTGCCGGTTGGCAATGCACTTAAGATGACAATCGCGTTTAGCCATAAGTTTGGTAACTCCAATATAGGGCCTGCGATTATCCAAGCAATCAAGGGCTGAATGATCAGCTTTGCAAAACTTATTCCCCAGGCTTGACTAGGGGCAGCTTCGCTTTTTCGCATCAAAAATAAACCGATGGACACCAATGCACAGGGTGTCGCTGCAGCCGCTAAGAATGCAATTACTTGAGAGAGTGGATCATACAACTGCAAACCCGTTGAAGCCCAAACAAGTCCAGCAACTGGGGCTACTAACAATGGATTGCTACAAAGCGACTTAATCACGCTAAAAACAACCTCATGCGATTTTTTGTGCGACAAAATAGCAATTTCAATCAAGATGGTTGCTAAAGCAAACATCACAAAGACTAAGAATGTTGAAATAATTGCTGGCGCTAAACCATCTTGCCCCAAAGCAAGAGCGCACAAGGGAATGCCCATATATCCAGTATTCGAATAAGAAGCACTTAAACCATTAAAGCTGGCTGCCGCTAAATCTCTGTCTCGATACCAACTCACAAAAAGGACTAATGCAAATACCACCAAACATCCAATTAAAAAGGCTGCGATAAAACCTAGTTGCCAAAGTGTTTGCCAGCTACTATTGGCCGCAAAGTTAAAAAGTTGTGCTGGCAGAGCTAACCAGACCACAAAGCGATTCAATTCTATGGAAGCACTTACCCCAAGCTTGCCCGTCCGTCCACATGCATACCCAATGAGTATGAGGAGAAATACTGGTAGGACTACATTAAATACGTAGAGCAAGGGTTATGAAATCTTCTTAAGTGTCTTGATATAACGCTGAGCATTTTGAACATAGCGTCCAGCAATTTCTTCGAGGCCCATCATTTGTTCAGCTGTGAGTGTCTTTACCGCCTTAGCGGGTGAGCCAATAATCATCGAGCCATCTGGAAACTCTTTGCCTTCAGTGACGAGCGCTCCCGCACCTACTAAGCAATGCTTACCAATTTTGGCACCATTCAAAATAATGGCACCGATACCAATCAAGCTACCGTCACCGATATGACAACCATGCAGCATGACTTGATGTCCTACTGTGACATGTTTGCCAATAATAAGTTCATAACCTGGGTCAGTATGCAAAACGGAAGCATCTTGCACATTGCTACCTTCACCAATTTGAATAAGATCGTGATCACCACGAATAACTACCTTCGGCCAAACATTGGCATGCTTGTGCAGTTCAACGTTACCGATCACTTCAGCGCTCTCAGCAACCCAAGCCCCCTCAGCTAAGTGAGGAGCATTTCCGTCTAGTTCAAATATAGCCATGACTCATTATAGGTATGAATCAGGCTATACATAAATCCCTGCGCACTAATTGCGGGCTACCAGTTTGGCTCGCGATCTGGAGAAGAAGAAATGCGGTGCACACTTAAATCGGCGCCCTCATACTCTTCTTCTTGAGACATACGAATACCTAGGACGAGCTTTAAGGTTCCATAGACAACGATGCCCCCAATCAGAGCAATTCCAACACCCAAAGCGCTTCCAATCAGCTGACCAGTAAAGGTAATCCCACCAATTCCACCGAGTGCCTTAGCGCCAAAGATGCCCGCAGCAAGCCCACCCCAGAGACCACAGAGACCATGCAAAGGCCACACGCCAAGAACATCATCAATCTTCCAGCGGTTTTGAACCAGGGTAAACATATACACAAACAATCCGCCTGCCACTAAGCCAACAAACAAAGCACCCAGGGGATGCATTAAATCAGAGCCTGCACAAACCGCAACCAAACCAGCAAGTGGGCCGTTGTAAGTAAAGCCCGGATCGTTGCGACCAACTACCCAAGCAGCCAAGGTACCACCAACCATCGCCATCAATGAGTTCATTGCAACTAATCCACTAATCTTATCAATCGTTTGCGCACTCATCACATTAAAACCAAACCAACCTACCGCCAGAATCCAAGCGCCCAAAGCCAAGAAAGGAATACTTGATGGCGGATGAGCAGAGATTTGACCTTCTTTGGTATACCGGCCACGACGTGCGCCTAGCAAAATGACAGCAGGCAATGCAATCCAGCCACCCACCGCATGCACTACAACTGAGCCAGCAAAATCGTGAAACTCTTCGCCAGTGAATCCTTTAATCCAAGCCTGAATACCATAGTGTTGATTCCAGGCAATCCCTTCAAAGAAGGGATATATAAAACCTACTAATACAAAGGTAGCAATTAACTGTGGATTAAATTTAGCGCGCTCAGCAATCCCACCCGAAACAATTGCTGGAATTGCAGCCGCGAAGGTCAGCAAGAAGAAAAACTTCACCAACTCATAACCATTCTTCTCAGCTAGAATTTCAGCGCCTGAGAAAAAGTTCACGCCGTACGCAATGCTGTAACCAATAAAAAAATAGGCAATCGTAGAAACAGCAAAGTCCACCAAGATTTTGACCAAAGCATTGACTTGGTTTTTCTTACGCACCGTGCCCAGCTCTAAGAATGCAAAACCTGCATGCATCGCAAGCACCATGATGGCACCCAATAAAATAAATAAAGCATCACTTCCTGATTTCAAGTTTTCCATGAAATTTCCCTCTCATATTTTTTGCATCATTATGGGGAATAATCAAACCCAAAAAAGTGCAATCTGCACCTTATTAGTGCATATTGAAGAATAGTTATGGTTTATGATTGTTTTTACATACACCCAAGGGAGAACCCATGAAGAAAGTCCTCGTTGTTTTAGCTGCTCTTGCAGTATTTTCTAGCTTTGCTCAGGCTCAAGAAACAGTCAAAGTATTGAGCACCCAAGAGCTAGTAAGTACCTGCAAACTTCCTGCAAGCCCAGAATCCCGTAGCTTTTGCATTGGTTATTCAACTGCAATTTACGACACCTATTTGGTAACACGTCATCCACAACGTGCGAAGCCTTTCATTTGCATAAAGCAACCAGCTCCCCAACGTGATGTAGTGATTGCTGAGTTTGTAAAGTGGGCCAGTGAGAATCCACAAACTGCTGATAAACCAGCAGCAGGTACTTTCTTGGGTTTCTTGGCAACACGCTTTCCTTGCGCCAGAAAATAATCTCAACAACTTAGCCCACTCAAAATACATTTAAAGGATTAGTTGATATGAAAAAAATTATCGCGATTACCGCAGCAACTTTAGCGATTGTAGGTTGCTCAAACATGAGTAACACTGAACAGCGTACTCTTTCAGGTGCCAGCATTGGCGCAGCAGCTGGTGCCGTTGGCACTGCAATCTTTCACGGCAATCCGATTTGGGGCGCTGTGGGTGGTGCAGCAGTTGGAGCCGCCTCAGGCTACGCTTATGATGCGTACAAGAAAGAGCAAGCTTCTCAATACAACTCTGGTTATAACGCTGGCAAAAACAACAAGCCAGCGAATGCGCCTAACTAAAAAACTAGCTAAGCTTTTAGAAGTAAACCAATCCGACCCAGCTTGTATTAATTTACAAGCTGGGTTTTTATTTGGATCTGTCCAGCTAGCACTTTATGAATCGGGCACTTATTAGCAATTTCAAGTAGGCGCACTTTTTCTTCGGCGCTCAGATTGCCGATGAGCTCAATATCGCGACTAAATTTCTCAATATCATCGGTACGCTCAATATCCACCGTCACAATAGCGTTTTCTAGTTGCATTGATTTGTGACCAGCATACATTTTTAATGTCATCGATGTACACGCAGCCAATGCAGCACCTAAATACTCATGAGGGCTAGGTCCACTTCCGTCACCACCCTTGCTAACTTCTGCATCAGAAAGAAATTGCAAGTCTCCAGCGATCAGTTTTTGCTGGAGCGCGCCCTCACCAAATTGCGATATTACTTTTCTCATCAATACCTCTCATTTATTAGCTGAATACTGCACAAAAATAAATCAAACTAAATACCTTTATGAGGAAGGGGGCTTGCTGATTTTCTCCACTACAGGTAATGCCGCCTTTTTCCAAGCGCTAAAGCCACCCTCAAGATGACTAATACTTGGAACACCCATTTTCTGTAAAGCCTCTGTAGCTAGGGCAGAACGCCATGCGGATCCACAATAAAGAATCAAGCGCTTGCCTTCGCCAAAAATCGGTTTGTAATAAGGGCTCTCTGGATCAACCCAAAATTCCAACATCCCCCGGGGCGCATGAAATGCATTGGGAATCATGCCTTCACGCTCTAATTCACGGACATCACGAATATCGACAAAAACGACATTAGGATCGTCCAAAAGGGGTTCTGCCTTTATCAATGGAACTGTTTCAATTTCAGCCATTGCACGTGCAATCAGCTCTTCATATCCTATCTTTAATTTCACCTAAATCTCCTAAAGTGACAATGTCTAAAAATATTGAATCACCTGCTACCATTCTGCTATGAACTTTACCCCTATAGAACTCGGTGCAAGTATTATTTTTGCCGTCGCAGTTTTGCATACCTTTTGTACCGCTTATTTTGAGGCGCTTGCCAAAAAATCCCCAACCCATGCAGGACTATGGCATCTGTTAGGTGAAGTCGAGATCGTATTTGGCTTTTGGGCTGCCGTTCTCATTATCTTCATATCCTGCGTTGATGGTTTAAGTACTGCTAAAGCCTTTATGGCTAAACGTGACTTTACAGAGCCCCTATTTGTTTTTGCCATCATGATTGTGGCTGGTAGCAAACCCATTCTATTTATTTCCACTGAAATCTTGCATTTACTTGCTAAAGGACTTCAATTTGCACTACGCATTCGATGTGCACCAGCCCTCTATTTTTTAACTCTCGCTGTAACACCATTGCTAGGGTCACTCATTACCGAGGCTGCCGCAATGACCTTGGCTGCTTTTTTATTGCGGGATTTAGTGTATCAACACAAATGCTCTAAACCCCTCCTGTTTGGGACGCTAGGAGTACTGTTTGTCAATATCTCCATTGGTGGCACGCTAACCAATTTCGCCGCTCCACCAGTTCTCATGGTTGCCTCAACATGGGAGTGGAGCTCAGCATTTATGTTTCAAAACTTCGGCATTGAATCTACTATTGCGATTTTTATTAATGCGCTCGGAGCAACGCTTTTATTTCATCGTCAACTCATTGATCCAAATGAGGCTGCAAAACAGGCCAAAATTCCACCAACAGTAGTCTTCATGCATTTACTGTTTTTATTTGGGGTCGTGATGTTTGCACATGACCCGATTATGTTTATGTGGGTGCTGCTATTTTTTATTGGTTATACCGCCGCCTATCCAAAATATCAAAGCCCACTTATTCTTAAAGAAGCTTTGTTGGTTGGCTTCTTCCTAGCGGGCCTAGTAGTGCTTGGTTCATTGCAAGGATGGTGGCTCCAACCCATTCTTGGAATGATGAGCCCCACAGCAGTCTTTTATGGCAGTCTCGCCCTGACTGCCATTACCGATAACGCCGCTCTTACCTATTTAGGATCCTTAGTCTCAGGAACCTCACTAGACTTTAAGCTCGCATTAGTTGGGGGTGCCGTGGCAGGTGGGGGTCTTACTGTCATTGCCAATGCACCTAATCCGGCAGGTATCGCCATTTTGCGGAAGCACTTTCCAAATGGTGCCGTCTCTGCCCTATATCTTTTAATTGCTGCGATTCCGCCTACCTTAATAGCAATTTTGGCTTACCGATTAAGCAGATAAGAGCTAAAACACTTATCGCAGTAAAATCTGAGCTTCGCCCCCAGCTATAAACCTGAGAACGGCACATGAAAAAGCTCTATATCAAAACCTTCGGCTGTCAAATGAACGAGTACGACTCGGGCAAGATGGCCGACCTCCTACATGCTGATGATGGCATGGTTATCACAGATACCCCTGAAGACGCCGATGTCGTCCTTCTCAATACTTGCTCCATTCGGGAAAAAGCAGAAGATAAAGTGTTCTCCGATTTAGGACGATTACGCGAACTCAAAAAATTGAAGCCAAATCTATTGATTGGCGTAGGTGGCTGTGTTGCGAGTCAAGAAGGTCAGCAAATAGTGAGTCGCGCTCCTTATGTGGACGTGGTCTTCGGTCCACAAACATTGCATCGCCTATCAGACTTGATTGCCCAACGACGTAAGACGGGAATCCCTCAAGTGGATATTTCTTTTCCAGAAATTGAAAAGTTTGATCATTTGCCTGCATCACGCCAAACTCGCGGCTCAGCTTATGTTTCTATCATGGAAGGTTGCTCTAAATACTGTAGCTACTGTGTGGTCCCCTATACGCGGGGCGAAGAAGTTTCCAGGCCTTTTGATGATGTACTCACTGAGGTAGCTGGCTTAGCAAGCAAAGGTGTCAAAGAAATTGTATTGCTAGGTCAAAATGTAAATGCCTATCTTGGAAAGATGGGTGATACAGATGAGATTGCTGATTTTGCTTTGCTGATTGAATATATTGCAGAGATCCCCGGTGTTGAGCGCATTCGTTTTACCACCAGTCACCCCAAAGAATTTACCCAGCGCCTCATTGATGTCTATGCCAAAGTTCCTAAACTAGTTAGTCATTTGCATCTTCCTGTACAGCATGGCTCAGACTCGATACTGTCAGCCATGAAACGAGGCTACACCGCATTGGAATATAAAAGCATCATCCGTAAAATGCGCGCTGTTCGCCCTGATCTCACCTTGTCCAGTGATTTCATTGTGGGCTTTCCAGGCGAGACTGAGGCAGACTTTGAGAAGCTCTTGAAAATGGTTCAAGATTTAGATTTTGATAATAGTTTTTGTTTTATCTTTAGTTCTCGCCCTGGAACTCCTGCAGCCAACCTCAGTGATGACACTCCATATGAAGTTAAGTTAAAACGACTACAAACCTTATTAGCACTCATTGATGGGCAATCTAATCGGATTAGTCAAAAAATGTTGGGTAATACAGAACGCGTGCTCATTGAAGGTCTCGCTAAAGATGGTATTAATTTACAAGGTAGGGCCGAAAACAATCGCGTCGTTCATTTCACCCCACCCGAACAAGATATAGAGTCACTGATTGGACAGATGGTCGACATCCGCATCACCGAGATTCTTAACTTTACTTTGCGTGGCGAATTGGTAGAAGCTCATGCCCTCTAAAGCAAGCCCAAAAAAATCCCTCCTGAAAATCGATCTTCAGTATGCAAGCCCCAGCATTGAGGCTGCCCTGAACACAGCTGCTTCAGCCACATTAATCAAAAAATGGGTACGATCAGCAATCCATTGTGGGGGGCTATTAACACTCCGCTTTGTTAATGCCTCTGAAGGCAAAAAATTAAATTTGGCTTTTCGTAAAAAAGATTACGCAACAAACGTTCTTACATTTCCTTATGAGCACTCAAAGGATATTTTGGTAGCGGATATTGTCTTTTGCTTACCAGTCATGCAGAAAGAAGCCAAAGAACAGACCAAACCCCTCAAGACCCATTTAGCCCATTTAGTGATACATGGGTGCCTGCATGCACAAGCCTATGACCACGCAAACCAGAAAGATGCGGAGAAGATGGAAGCGTTAGAAGTCAAAATCTTAAAAAAAATAGGGTTTACCAACCCTTATCTAGCCTAATCGCAGATCTCTAGACTCCAATTATTAATCTGTCTCATTTCTACGCTATTCTTGCCATATGCCTGTCCCCAACAAATCCCTTTTAGAACGCCTGGCTGATTTTTTAACGCCACAGCCGTCTAGCCCAAGTGAACGTCGCCTCGAATTAATCGCAACCCTGCGTGAAGCCCAATCAGAGGGCTTCATTGATGCAGACGCCCTCTCAATGATCGAAGGGGTGTTTCAAGTGGGGCAGCTTTCTGCACGAGATATTTTGGTACCGCGTGCGCAAATGGATTGGATTGATATCAATCAACCTTTGGCAGAAATCATTAAAAGCGTAATTGAAGCGGCCCACTCTCGATTTCCAGTGTTCGAAGGCAGCAAAGACAACGTTATCGGCATCTTATTAGCCAAAGACTTACTCCGACATGCCACCGAGAAAGATTTTCAAGTTCGCGACTGGTTGCGTCCAGCGGTATTCATTCCAGAATCAAAGCGCCTAAGTGTCTTACTTCGAGACTTCAAAGATAACCGTAATCACTTAGCAATTGTGGTTGATGAATATAGCGGTGTAGCTGGCATTATTACGATTGAAGATGTGCTTGAACAAATCGTTGGTGATATTGAAGACGAGCACGATGTCGATGAAGAGGCTGACAACATCCTTGCTTTGGATAATGGGGATATACGAGTGAAGGGTATTACCGAGCTTGACCAGTTTAATGAAGCACTCGGCACCCAATTTGCAGTCGACGATATTGAGACAGTAGCCGGCCTTGTTATCCAACACCTAGGCCGAGTTCCAAAGATTGGCGAGCTGGTTCAAATTGATGGCATTGAGTTTGAAGTGCTGCGCGCTGATCCACGGCAAGTTCATATATTGCTCGCGCGTCAAATTCCTAAAACGATTACCTGAGATTTACTTTGCTTGATTCGCATTCCAGCAAGCACTTCCTAGGTATCCATGCGCTAGAATTTTTTACGCTATTTGTATTAGGCGCACTAATTGCCCTGGCAGCCGAACTCCCTTTTGGTGGCTGGATTCAGATTCTATTATTAAGTCTTGTCTGGTGGCGTCTTGCAACCCTTAAAACCGTCCCCTTAAAAAAATATTTCTTATTGGGTCTTGTCTTTGGCCTAGGTTATTTTGTAGTGGGATTATGGTGGCTCTACATTAGCTTGCATGATGTGGGCGGCATGAATCCACTGCTCTCTTGTATGGCTGTATTTTTATTGGCTTCTTATGTGGCACTTTATTTTTCTATAGCCACCTTTGCTATTCCCCTATTTAAAAATAATCGCCTTACAGGCCTCCTCTTGTCGGCTAGCTGGGTGATCATGGAATTTTTGCGGGGCTATATCTTCACGGGCTTTCCATGGATGGGATTTGCTGAAGTGCAATTTAACGGCCCCTTCGCACCAATTGCGCCAATCTTTGGTGGACTTGCCTGCACCTTTTTAGCCGTTTTGACTTCTTGGGAGATTTTCCAACTTAGAAAACACGTGGCTTCAAGCGTGATCAGCATAGCTGCTGTCATTGCAATTTCACAGTTGGCTGGATTACTTGTTTTCACCAAGCCATTTGGTGAGCCCATCAGCGTTCGACTTATTCAAGGTAATTTTGAGCAAACCCTAAAATTTAATCAACAAGCTATTGGAAAGCAAATTGATTTTTATGCAGCAGAAATTCATCAGGAGCCAGCCGATCTCATCATTATTCCTGAGACTGCATTTCCCTGGCCGCAGAATTATTTGCCATCTGGACTAATAAATTATTTGCAAGATTTTGCTAATGTCAGCTCAAGCAAGCTCTTGCTCGGACTAATTGGTGAGACTATCACTGGTAAAGGCATGCAATATACAAACCGAGCAACTGGACTCTCGCCCGATGCTCCGGTATACCAATACGACAAGGCCCATTTAGTTCCATTTGGTGAATTTATTCCCCCGGGTTTTAATTGGTTCGTCAATGCATTTCATGTTCCCATGAGTGACTTTGCTAAGGGCAGCCTTGATCAAGTACCTTTCAATATTGCTCGAAAAGAGCAGCCTGACGTTTTTGCTGCCATTACGATTTGTTATGAAGATGTTTTCGGTGGAGAGCTTGCAGCCCGCATTAATCACAGCAAAGAACCAGTAAACCTACTCATTAATATGACCAACCTGGCATGGTTTGGAAAATCACAAGCTTCCTCACAGCAGTTAAGACTTTCTCAACTCCGATCTCTGGAGACTGGTCTTCCTGCCTTACGTGCTACCAACACTGGAATCACTTCAGTCTTGGGATCGGATGGCACAGTTCTAGAATCTCTCCCGGAATTTACTCAGGCAACTCTGAGCGCCAAAGTACAGGGCTACTCAGGAAAAACTCCATATGTCATTTGGGGTAATTTGCCTATTTTGAGCATTTCTTGCCTGTTGCTGATCTGGGGCATCATTCGCCAGCGACGTTTTTAGTCATTTTTAGTTCTTAACAGTGCTAGCCATGTAAAATCAACGGCTTAGCCAGGTTAATCATGCTTACTTTTCAGCAAATCATTCTAAAACTTCAAGAGTACTGGGACCAACAAGGTTGCGCCCTATTGCAGCCCATCGATCTCGAAGTTGGGGCTGGTACTTCCCATACCGCCACCTTCTTGCGAGCTATCGGGCCGGAGCCATGGAAGGCAGCATACGTTCAACCCTCCCGCAGACCTAAAGATGGTCGCTATGGTGAAAACCCAAATCGCTTACAACACTACTACCAATATCAAGTGGTGCTTAAGCCTGCCCCAGAAAATATTCTTGAACTCTATCTGGGCTCTCTTGCTGCATTAGGTCTTGATCTTCAAGAAAACGATGTCCGTTTTGTTGAAGATGACTGGGAGAACCCAACCTTAGGCGCTTGGGGCTTAGGCTGGGAAGTTTGGTTAAACGGTATGGAAGTCACTCAGTTCACTTACTTCCAACAAGTGGGGGGCTTAGATTGCAAGCCAGTACTCGGTGAGATTACATATGGTATCGAGCGCTTGGCAATGTACATCCAAAATTGCTCAAACGTTTATGACTTAGTTTGGGCTGATGGCATTTCTTATGGTGATGTGTATCACCAGAACGAAGTAGAGCAATCTTGTTACAACTTCGAGCACTCAAATACCGATTTGCTATTTTCAAACTTTGCAAACTACGAGAGTGAAGCTAAACGCCTCATGGAAGTTCCGCTAGCCTTACCTGCTTATGAAATGGTACTTAAAGCAGCGCACACCTTTAACCTACTTGATGCGCGTGGTGCCATCTCTGTAACAGAGCGAGCAGCTTATATCGGTCGCATCCGCAATCTTTCTCGCGCGGTGGCTCAAGCCTATTTTGAATCCCGCGAGAAGCTAGGCTTCCCCATGTGTCAACGTCAAGCCAAAGACTAAGCTTCAATATCGAGAACCTGGCACTTAATTTATGAGCACAACCAATTCATCCTCTCAGACAGCTACTTTATTAATAGAGGTATTTACTGAAGAGCTGCCACCTAAATCACTACGTCGTTTAGGTGATGCTTTTAGTGAGGGAATCTTTGCAGCTCTAAAGAACGCAGGTTTAACCACAGCATCATCTCAAGCAATTGGCTTTGCCACACCACGTCGCCTGGCAGTACAAATTAGCCATATTCTGGATCAAGCACCAGACTACCCCGTGCGTGAAAAACTATTACCTACCAGCATTGCCTTTGATGCTGAAGGTAAAGCAACGGCACCATTACTTAAAAAATTAGCTGCACTTGGTTTTGCTGATGTTGATCTCTCAACACTAGAAAAGTCAGGCGAAGGTAAGAATGAGGCGCTTTATCTGAATGCCATCGCTAAAGGTGCGGCGCTGGTGCAATCTGTTCAGACTACCCTTGAACAAACGCTCCATAAGTTACCGATCGCTAAAATGATGCACTACCAAGTGCTCCAAAAAGATGGTCAATTGGCGGATGTGCAATTTGCTAGACCAGTGCACCGCATTATTGCTCTGCATGGCGATCATTCACTGAATATCAGCAGTCTCGGTATTGATGCAGGCAATCTCACTGAGGGTCACCGCTTCTTAGCACCAGGTAATGTCACCATTACTCATGCTGATCAATATGAAAGCGCCTTAGAAGCTAAAGCCAAAGTCATTCCTAGCTTCAATAAGCGCCGCGCGCTAATTGAATCGGCTCTACTTAAAGCTGCTGGTGATGATTTAGTCTTAATGCCAGAAAGTTTGTTGGATGAAGTCACTGCCCTCGTTGAATGGCCGGCGATTTACGAATGCCACTTTGATCAAGAGTTCTTGGAAGTTCCACAAGAATGTTTAATTTTGACAATGCAAACCAATCAAAAATACTTTGCATTGACTGACAAGCAAGGTAAATTATGTAATCGCTTTCTGATTGTGTCTAATATTGAAACTCATAATCCGAATGCCATCATTTCAGGGAATGAACGCGTTGTTCGACCCCGTCTTTCAGATGCTCGCTTCTTCTT
>CAIMPQ010000057.1 GCA_903843315.1 uncultured beta proteobacterium | reverse complement strand
CCTCCTTTAGGTCATCAATGCAGGCGCGCGCCTGAAAACTGTCTTCTAATCGCGGGTCGCGGCATACGGCACACCAACCCTGCGCCTCATTACAACGGGGGAGGGGCAACCCCGGGAGTCTTTTAAAGGGCGACTCCAAGCTCCACGATTCAAACCTGACTTCAGGTTGGTCTCGGGCCAATAAATTGGCTAGAGCGTTGATTATACGGCACAAGTTGAATGACAATGGGGTATTGTTGAGTCCCTTGTCGTCCCTGAACGAGGCGGCAAGAGAGATAAACCATGAAATCCGAACCAGTCAGTAAACCCAAATCAGCTCCCCCTGCAGTCCATTTGCAGACCATAGGCCCCGAAGAGGCAGGGCAGCGCTTGGATAATTACTTGCTGCGCTGGGCTAAAGGAGTTCCTAAAAGTCACGTTTACCGAATTATTCGGTCTGGCGAGGTGCGGGTAAATAAGAAGCGGGCAGAGCCGACTACTCGACTGATTGAAGGTGATGTCGTTCGAGTTCCCCCAGTCCGCATCGCTGAACCATCCCAGATGGCAGCCGTTAATACCGCGCAAACTAAATCCCGTGCCCGAGGCTACTCAGACAAGATGCCAATTCTTTTTGAGGATGAAGCACTTTTAATAGTAGATAAGCCCCCGGGTTTGGCGGTGCATGGTGGTTCCGGGATTGTCTTGGGTGTCATCGAGACTTTGCGTATTACCCGCCCAGAATTGAAATTTTTAGAATTGGTTCATCGTTTGGATCGGGATACCTCAGGTGTTTTATTGTTGGCCAAAAAGCGCAGCGCTCTGGTGGAGCTCCATCGTCAAATTCGTGAAGGTCAAACGGATAAGCGCTATTACTTGCTTGCACATGGCGAAATCGAACAAGGATCCCAAGTAATGCAACTGAAGTTTCCTTTGCATAAATACTTATTACCAAATGGTGAGCGCCGTGTCCGCGTTGATCCAGAAGGCCTGCCAAGCCATACGGCATTGCGTGTGACAAAGATAATGAAACGGGAAGATACGGCCATTACTCTAGCTGAAGCGCAGCTAAAAACAGGACGCACCCATCAGATTCGAGTGCACCTGCAGAAATTGGGTCACGCCATTTTGGGTGACGATAAGTATGGTTTTGAAGATCAAGACAAGCGGATTAAATCCAAAAGACTGTATTTGCACGCTCATCTTGCTGGCTTTACACATCCCCGTACTGGTGAAAAAATGCGGATTGAATCTCCTTTGCCACCGGAGTTTGCAGCCATGATCAACAATTTCGAACCCTCAGAAGCATAAACAATGATTCAAGGAAATACCTCCGATCGTCGCTATGACCTGATTGTGTGGGATTGGGATGGAACGATCATGGATTCCACCCCGACAATCGTCGATTGCATTCAACAGGCATGTCGCGACCTGGGTTTTAAAGAGCCTGACGATACTTTAGCCAGCTCCGTTATTGGTTTGGGTATTCATGACTCTTTGCGAAGAGCGGTGCCTTGGATTGAGCCAGTGCACTTCCCAAAATTGACTGATCGTTTTCGTTATCACTATTTAGCGAAAGACCATGAGCTCGATTTGTTTGTTGGGATTCGGGAATTGCTTGAAAAGTTACGTAGCGATAAATACCTGCTGGGTGTAGCCACTGGAAAATCCAGAGTAGGCTTAGACCGTTCTTTGCAGCATCATCAAATTGGTCACCTCTTTCATGAGACACGCACTGCAGATGAATCGTTCTCAAAACCCCATCCGGGTATGTTGCTTGAACTCTCAGATGCAACTCAAGTACCCACACGCAGGATGCTAATGATTGGGGACACCACGCATGATTTAGATATGGCAGCCAACGCAGGCGTGGATGCGGTAGCGGTGACTTATGGTGCTCATCCCCCAGATACCCTAAAAACTTCACAGTCTTTAGCTCATGTAGATGATGTCGCTCAATTGTCCCAATGGCTGAAAGATCATTTAACTGCGCAGACCTAACCCTATTTGTTGCAACACTAAGGAATCAAAAGATGGAAAACAATCCTAATCCAAACTGGGAGCGTCAAGCTCTAGAGCACTTACTTTTAGAGAATCTTAAAGAGACTCGTAAAGCACGTCGCTGGAAAGCCGTATTCCGTGTTCTGACTTTGTTGGTAATAATCGGTGTAGTACTTTCGGTATTTGATTTCCATCTTCCGGGACATGGTATGGGTACTGAAAAGCACACAGCTATGGTGACTTTAGAGGGCGAGATCTCATCGAGTTCGATGGCGAATGCATTAGACATCAACTCTTCACTCGCATCTGCTTTCGAGAATGAGCAAAGTGTTGGCGTTGTTCTCCGGATTAATAGCCCAGGAGGTTCACCAGTGCAAGCGGGCATGATTAACGATGAAATTCATCGCTTACGCAAGCTGCACCCTAACAAACCCTTTTATGTAGTGGTAGAAGATATTTGCGCTTCTGGCGGTTACTACGTTGCAGTAGCAGCTGATCAGATCTTGGTAGATAAGGCCAGTTTGATTGGTTCTATTGGGGTGATTATGGAAGGCTTTGGTTTTACAGGCCTCATGGATAAATTAGGTGTGACTCGGCGCATGATTACCGCTGGCTCCAATAAAGGCATGATGGATCCGTTTAGCAAGGAAGATCCTAAACAAGTTGAAATGGTAAAAGTCATGATCGACGAAATTCATCAGCAATTTATCGCTGTAGTGAAGGAAGGTCGTGGCGCGCGCTTGAAAGAGTCGGCTGATTTATTTACTGGTCGTATCTGGAATGGCGAACAGGCAGTCAAAATTGGTTTAGTAGATGGCTATGGCACCGTTGAATCTGTTGCGCGAGATATTTTCAAAGCCCCAGAGATTCTGGACTACACCATGAAAGAAAACTTTGCGGAGCGTGTCGCTAAACGCTTTGGTGCCGAAGCTGGTGCTGCTGCTGGAAAAGCCTTAGTGAAGACGCCAGATCTGAAGTAAAAATACCAAATGAATCATCCGGCACTAGGCCAACAGTAGAAATACGGTTGGCCTGTTTTGTAATGGGGCGCAGGCTGCTTCATTGGGGTAGCGCTTGCGCCAGTCAGCAATCGAAAGTGTGGTGATCATTTCAGTTGTGAGACTGAGGTCAACGCCTAAACACAATAAGGTTTGTGGGGCTAAAGCACTCAAGCAAGCCATCAGCATGGCAGTATTGCGATAGGGTGTTTCAATCCAAATTTGGGTTTGTTTTACTTTCCTCGATTCCACTTCAAGTTGTTTGAGTTTGGCGCTACGCTCTTGAGTCTCCTGAGGCAGGTAGCCCTGGAAAGCAAACCGCTGACCATTTAAACCGCTCGCCATAAGGCCAAGCAAGATCGAACTAGGGCCAACCAAAGGCTTTACTTGCGCACCCAGCTTGTGGGCAGCTAACACTAATTCAGCACCAGGATCGGCAACACCAGGTACCCCAGCTTCCGACATCAGACCCATATCATTGCCTGCGAGTAAGGGTTTGAGCAAATCAGCCGGCTTTACTGAATCGCCATACTTTGCATTGCGCGCCGCACCACGCCACTCACCCATTTGCATTTCTTGAATAGCGCAAGCAAGAGGAGTAACGGCATCAATGGCTTTTAGCAAAGCGCGAGCAGTTTTGGCATCCTCAACAATCCAATGCTTGAGTTTGGCAGCTTGTGCAATAGTT
>CAIMPQ010000056.1 GCA_903843315.1 uncultured beta proteobacterium | reverse complement strand
ACTGGCGCAATGATTGAGAACGGAATTCTCAGGATGGAGGCAAATAGTGGCACGCAAGTTAATACTACAAACAAGCCGGCCAAGTTACCCAAATACATACTGGCAATTAAACCCCAAACGAAGTCTGGCTTCTCAACGAAGAGTAATGGACCTGGTTGCAAACCCCAGATCAATAAACCACCAAGCAATACTGCTGCCGTTGGTGACCCGGGGATGCCTAAGGACAACATTGGTAGAAGTGCAGCCGTACCTGCAGCGTGGGCCGCAGTTTCTGGGGCAACAATCCCTTCCATTTTTCCAGTACCAAACTTATCGCCCTCTTTGGATACGCGCTTAGCGACACCATAGGCCATGAAGGAAGCAGGAGTAGCGCCACCAGGAGTGATACCCATCCAGCAACCAATCAAACAACTACGCAATGAAGTAGCCCAATATGTTGGCAACTGCTTCCAAGTTTCCCAAACTACCTTACCGCGAATCTTGGCAGCAGCACCTTGGAATGCAAGGCCCTCTTCCATTGAAAGCAGAATCTCGCCAATACCAAACAAACCGATCACGGCGATCAAGAAGTCAAAACCACGCATCAACTCTGGGTTACCAAAAGTTAAACGCAGTTGACCGGTGACAGTATCCATACCGACAGTAGCCAGGGCAAAGCCCAGCATCATCGCTGAAATCGTTTTAAATGGCGACCCCTTATTCATCCCCACAAAACTACAGAAGGTGAGTAAGTACACCGAGAAGAACTCTGGCGGACCAAACTGCAATGCGAACTTAGCAACCAATGGCGCCAAGAAGGTAATCATCACAATCGCAAAGAACGCACCTACGAATGAAGAGGTGAATGCCGTAGTTAAAGCCTCGCCTGCTTTACCATTGCGAGCCATCGGGTAACCATCAAAGGTTGTGGCAACCGACCAGGGCTCACCTGGAATATTAAAGAGGATGGATGTAATCGCTCCGCCGAATAATGCACCCCAGTAAATACAAGAGAGCATGATGATGGCTGAAGTTGGCGGCATTGTAAAAGTCAATGGCAGCAGAATTGCAATTCCGTTTGCACCACCAAGACCTGGCAATACGCCAATAATCACACCAAGCGTTACGCCTACCAACATCAGCAGTAGGTTAAATGGGGTCATTGCAACAGCAAAGCCGTTGAATAGAGCGCTAATTTCTTCCAACTTGAACTCCTTTTTTAATCTTTTTTAATTGTATTTTTTAGTTCACACCAACAAACTCGAGCGGGTTAAACCATGAGCCATGTGGCAATGGAACCTGGAACCAGAATTCGAACATGAGGTACAGGGCAACGCTCACCCCAACTGATACTGCAATGGCTTTCCAAATCGGGTATTTACCAAGCCAAATCATGAAGATGGCGATGTAAAAAACGGAAGAAACATAAATGCCAATTAATTGCACACCGAGAACAAAAACAATTGCTGGCAACAAGACGGCCATCACTTGTTTAAAAGACTCTCTATCAACAAATGATTCTGTTTTCTTTTTCTTATCAACGATTGCTGCTTGATATAGGGTTACTGTGCTCGAGAGCATGATGATCAAGCTAATATAGAAAGGGAAGTACCCTGCCTCAGGGCCATCACTACCCCAGCTAGCACCTAACTTCAGGCTGCCCACCATCACTACCAGACCCACAACTAAGAACAAGATAGCGGTAATCATATCCATTGCTCTTACGCTGATTACTGAGTCTTCGTTTGAATTATTTGTATGTTCAGACATGTTTTTTGTTCATTAAAAAGTTAATTAATACACCTACTTAAAAAATAGGACCCCCTATTGGAGGTCCTATCTCGTTTCTGGCTAATTACTTAGCCAAGAATCCTGCCTCTGCCATCAATTGCTTGTGGAGCGCTTCATTCAATGTCAACCAGTTTCTAAACTCTTTACCAGACATAAATGTCTGATTGAATGCACCATCAGCCATGAACTTTTTCCACTCTGGAGTCGCACGTACTTTTTTGAACAACTCAACATAGAAATCAACTTGTTCTTGAGTAACGCCTGGTGCCATGAAAATACCGCGCAACATCACGTAGTCAGTTGAAACGCCCGCTTCTTTACAAGTTGGGATGTCATACCATGATTGAGTATCGGTCACCTTTTCTTTGTAAGGCATACGTGTGTCATCAAATACGCACAAGGCACGTAATTTATTAGCACGCCACTGAGCCACCGCTTCAATTGGATTATTCACAGAAGAGTCAATGTGATTACCAACGAGCTGAACAGCAACGTCGCCACCCCCTTTGAATGGGATGTAAGTAAACTTCGCACCGGTGGCTTTTTCAATCGCTACGGTAATGATCTGGTCTTCAGACTTAGAACCAGTACCACCCATCTTGAACTTACCTGGGCCTGCTGCTTTAGCGGCATCGATATATTCTTTGGCAGTCTTATAAGGCTTGTCTGAGTTGTCCCACAACACGAATTGATCAAGTGCCAACATTGCTACTGGTGTGATGTCTTGCCAGTTAAATGGAACACCAGTTGCCAATGGAGTTGTAAACAAATTGGAAAGTGTGATCACAATCTTATTTGGATCGCCCTTCGCCTCTTTCATTGCCAAGAAACCTTCAGCACCAGCACCTGCTCCCTTGTTAACCGGGATGATGGCCTGTTTCATTAAATTATTTTTGGTGATGATGCCTTGGATCATGCGCGCCATTTGGTCAGCACCGCCGCCAGGGCCAGCAGGGATAATGAACTCAACGGGTTTAGTTGGTTCCCATGCAGCAAATGCAGGTGAAACACCAGCGACACCGAGGGCTAATGCGGTGGAAATCAATGCCCCTTTTAACTTCATCTTCATAATCAAAGGTCTCCAAAAATGGTTTGCCAATTTAACTTTGGCTTTTTATGTGAGTGTGATTTTTAAACAAGATGGGCTGTTAGGACTTGACTACCATCAATAATTTCAAAATCGATTCACAAGTGTCTCTACAACCTAGTAGAAACCCCGATAAATCAAGCCAAAGACAGTAGTCAGTGTACTTTCATCTGAAGGTAAAAACCGCATTTAATGCACAAAAAATGCGCACAGCAAAAATAGTTACTCATTCTCGAAAATGCAATCAATCCATCGGAAGGTTATAAGTATTAACCCTAGTATCTGGTGCCGCTTGCCGGAATCGAACTGGCGACCTTTTCATTACGAATGAACTGCTCTACCAACTGAGCTAAAGCGGCAACTCAAAAGTCATTCTAGCGGAATCGATCAAGCAACTTCTTGCTCACCTTATCCAATTGGGTTGAGTCTTTAATCAAGAACTGCAACCCATTGGAATCCGCAATCAACAAAGTATTGCCAGCGATCCTCCGGATATCTTCTTCAGCTTTAAGGCGAATGCGTGTTGGGCCGCGATCTGTTTCGATATCCCAAATACTTGGCGTAGCAAATGTAGATACCTTAGTAATTTTTTCAATCACCGGCATAAATTCCCGCGCAGCCAATTCTTCCTCTATTAATGCGAGGTCTGCCTGTGAAATCACCGCTTCGTCTAGATACCAACAAAGCTCTTTACCAGATTGATCCATGATGCCTATGCCAGCACCCGGGGCAGTAATTGGAAATGCTCTCACAGGATGCACGCCGATATGACGATTGCCTTTAGCGTCAATAAAAATTAGGCGCCCCAAGGTATCGCGCTCTAGTTGTTGAGTTTGACTCATACCCCTCCCCCGACTTCCTTGGCAATAACTTCTAATTTTTCTTCCTGCTTTTCTTCTTGCTGCTCTTCGAGGCTCTCACCAATAGCGCCACCTTCAACTAACTCTGCAGCATGGCGTAACTGGGCCTGATATAGAGTGTAATAAGCGCCTTGAGCTTCCATGAGTTGCTCATGTGAACCAATCTCCACAATCTCGCCTTTATCAAGCACTACAAGGCGGTCAGCCTTTCGGAGGGTAGAAAGACGGTGTGCAATGGCAATCGTAGTACGCCCTTTAACTAAGTTATCCAATGCCCGCTGGATTTCTTTTTCAGTCGTGGTATCCACTGAAGAGGTGGCTTCATCCAAAATTAAGATGCTTGGGTTAATTAAGAGTGCACGTGCTATAGAGATACGTTGACGCTCACCACCAGATAAAGATTGGCCACGCTCACCCACTAAAGAGTCATATCCAAGCGGAAGGCGAAGAATAAATTCATGGGCGTGGGCTGCGCGTGCGGCTTCAATAATTTCTTCACGGGTGGCGTCAGGCTTGCCGTAAGCAATATTCTCAGCAATTGTGCCAAAGAATAAAAACGGTTCTTGCAACACTAAACCAATGCACTTACGGTAGTCCGCAATACCGATACTGCGAATATCACGCCCATCCAGAGAAATAGCACCTGAGCTCACATCATAGAAACGACAAATGAGGTTGACTAAGGTGCTCTTGCCAGATCCGCTATGCCCTACTAAGCCAATCATTTCGCCAGGTGCAATATCTAAATCAATCCCTTTGGAGACTGCCCGATTCCCATAGCGGAAACCCACGCCACGCAAGGAGATGCGGCCCTTCACTACACCTAATGGGGCCGGATTGATTGGCTCTGGGACACTGGACACATGATCCAAGATGTCAAAAATACGCTTGGCACCTGCTGCTGCTTTTTGCGTATGAGACACGATGCGGCTCATCGAATCTAAACGGATATAGAAGCGGCCAATGTAAGCAAGAAAGGCAATCAATACACCAACAGTGACCTTTTGATGAGCGACCTGCCAAATACCAAAACCCCAAACAACCAATAAACCCGTTTCAGTAAGCAAGGTAACAGTAGGAGAAAATAATCCCCACACCCGATTCACACGATCATTGATTTGTAAATTATGTTTATTCGAATCAACAAATCGTTTGAGCTCACGATCTTCTTGTGCAAACGCTTTCACTACGCGGATGCCAGGGATAGTATCCGCCAAGATATTAGTCACTTCGGACCAAATACGATCAATCTTTTCAAAGCCAAAACGCAAGCGATCCCGTACAACATGAATCATCCACACGATAAATGGCAACGGTGCCAGAGTGACTATGGCAAGCAAGGGATCTATGGATACCAAGATTGCTGCAGTCATGGTGATCATCAATACATCCGTCGCAAAATCCAAGGCATACAGTGACAAAAATACGCAGATCCGATCAGTCTCAGCACCAATACGGGCAATCAAGTCACCCGTTCGTTTTCCACCAAAATATTCCAGAGAAAGTTTGAGCAAATGCTCAAACGTCGTATTCCGTAAATCAGCACCAATGCGTTCACTCACTAAAGCAAGTAGATAGGTTTTCCACCAACCTAAAGCCCATGCAACGATGGCTGCACCAAAGAGCGCCAGCAAATACATGCTCGCCAAATGAAAATCAATTGGGTTACCTTTTTCGTATGGAATCAAAACATGGTCCATCAGCGGCATTGTGAGATACGGGGGGATCAAGGTTGCGCCAGTGGATAACAGGGTCAATACAAATCCTAAAGCCAGCTGTTTTTTGTACGGCTTTGCAAAACGCCACAACTTCAATAATGTCCAAGTGGAAGGCGGAGCATCCTCTTCAGGATCACAAGTAGGGCAGGAATCTGAATTAGCGGGTTTTGGACTTAAGCAAACTGGACAAACCTGTTTATCGTATTCACTCACCTCCCCTTGGCTTTGCTCCTCACCGCGGGTGAGTTGTTTAAAACTCAACTGCAAACGCAGCACTTGAGGATTCACGGCTAAGGTGAAGTACCAAGTTCTCAGCAAAGATTCTGCAGTTTCTAGTTTTAAATGACCTACCCCAGCATGATCGCCATGCACGAGACGTTCCCCTTGGCCAAGCACCCAGGACTGAAACTGCAGACCGTCCGTCCAAAATAGACCATCTTCGGTGAGTAAAAGCAGGCTTTTTTCAAAGCGCAGATCATCACCCAAATCCAACTCAGCCCATGCTAGCAAAGCGTCTAAGCTGCGAACTGGAGAATTTTTACCCTCCAAAATAGGCTGCCAATCACTTGGCAAGCTGGGGGCGAAAGGGAGGATTTCAGGCTTCATTGATCTTAAAAGTATAGTGGAGCTAGATTTTTAAGATTTATAGCTCCTGTCAACTTTAGGGCCCTCAGATCCGTTAAATTGGTTAACTAAGCCTTTTTATGTATTTTTGCTAATTTTGTGAGTTTTAAATAACAACTAGAAACAGAGAGACCGTCTGACGCCTCATCGCCAAACCCTGGCACTGAACCTCGCAACACCCCATACATGCCCCAATTACTAGATAAATCCATCGAGATTCTGAGCGTTAAGCATCTCCGTGGGCCGAATATGTGGACTTACCATCCCGTGATTGAGGTTTGGCTTGATATTGGCGATTTAGAGGACTATCCCTCAAACCTCATTCCAGGCTTTTATGCCCGACTAGTCAAAGCCCTCCCCAGCCTCGTTGAACACCGTTGCAGCTACGGGGAAACCGGTGGTTTCTT
>CAIMPQ010000055.1 GCA_903843315.1 uncultured beta proteobacterium | reverse complement strand
TTAATTGAGGTTTCAAACCATGTACGCGGTCATAAAAACCGGTGGCAAACAATATAAAGTTGCTGCAGGCGAAAAATTGAAAATAGAACAGATACCAGCGGAAATCGGCAGCGAAATCACTCTTGACCAAGTCCTCGCCGTTGGCGAAGGCGCTTCACTGAAATTAGGTGATCCATTGGTTAATGGTGCAGCTGTGATGGCCACTGTCGTCTCCCAGGGACGTCACGATAAAGTGACAATCTTTAAGATGCGCCGTCGCAAGCATTATCAAAAGCACCAAGGCCATCGTCAGAATTTCACTGAAATTTTGATCAACACGATTAAAGCCTAATTCAGGGTAGGAGAAAGATATGGCACAGAAAAAAGGCGGCGGCTCAACACGAAATGGCCGTGACTCAGAATCGAAACGCTTAGGCGTTAAGGTATTTGGTGGCGAGCATATCAATGCTGGCAGCATCATCATTCGTCAACGTGGTACTAAGGTTCATCCAGGTACTAACGTTGGTATTGGTAAAGATCACACTTTGTTCGCCTTAATTGACGGCCAAGTGGAATTTGGCGTTAAGGGTGCTTTGAAGAAGGCCCAAGTTTCAGTCTTGCCTCGTTCATAAGGCGCCTGACTGAGACACGTTTGATTCAGATTTACTCCGAATTTAACTCTTAGGAACAGGCCTCGCTAAGCGAGGCCTTTTTTATTTATGAAATTTATAGACGAAGCACGTATTGAAGTCATTGCCGGCCAAGGTGGCGCCGGAAGCGCTTCTATGCGCCGCGAAAAGTTTATCGAGTTTGGCGGACCTGACGGCGGCGATGGCGGTAAGGGCGGAAGCGTCTGGGCTATTGCTGATCGCAATATCAATACCTTAATTGATTACCGTTATGCCAAAACCCACACTGCTAAAAATGGTGAACCTGGGCGGGGCGCGGATTGTTACGGTCGTGCTGGTGACGATATTGAATTACGGATGCCCGTCGGTACGATTATTGCCGACTACGACACAGGTGAACCCATCGCTGATTTAACTACCCATGGCGAACGTCTTTGCTTGGCACAAGGCGGCGTTGGTGGTTGGGGCAATATTCACTTTAAGAGCAGCACCAATAGAGCGCCACGTCAAAAGACGAACGGCAAAGATGGTGAGCGCCGTAAATTGAAATTGGAACTAAAGGTATTGGCCGATGTAGGTTTGCTCGGCATGCCTAATGCCGGTAAGTCAACCTTGATTACTGCAGTTTCCAATGCACGCCCGAAGATTGCTGATTATCCATTTACTACGCTGCACCCTAATTTAGGTGTAGTGCGTGTCGGTAACGAACGTAGCTTTGTGATTGCAGATATTCCTGGCTTGATTGAAGGCGCCGCTGAAGGCGCTGGCTTAGGCCATCGTTTTTTACGCCATCTGCAAAGAACGGGTGTGCTTTTGCATTTAGTTGACGTTGCTCCGTTTGATGAAAACGTAGACCCAGTAGCTGATGCCAATGCAATCGTTAATGAGTTGCGCAAGTACGATGAAGCTTTAGTTGAGAAACCACGTTGGTTAGTATTGAACAAGGTGGATATGATTCCTGAGGAAGACCGTAAAAAGGTAGTGACTGACTTTGTGAAAAAGTTTAAGTGGAAGGGCCCTGTTTTTGAAATCTCTGCTTTAACTGGCCTTGGTTGCGATAAGCTTTGCTATTCCTTGCAGGATTATTTGGATTCTGTGCGCCGCGATCGGGATGATGCTGAGGAACGCGCTGCGGATCCACGTTATCAAGATCACTCTGAAGATAAAAAACCGGATTAAATTTGCTCTTTGCTATGAATGCTAAACAAACAAAACGGATCGTTGTCAAAGTAGGATCGAGTCTTGTCACTAATAATGGTGAAGGCCTCGATCACGCTGCTATTGCTAAGTGGGCAGATCAAATGGCCACCTTATTGACAGCTGGGCATGAGGTTTTGATGGTCAGCTCTGGGGCAATTGCTGAAGGCATGCAACGTTTAGGGTGGACCAAGCGTCCACAAGAAATTCATCAACTTCAAGCCGCTGCTGCGGTGGGGCAGATGGGACTTGTTCAAGTATACGAAAGCTGTTTTGCCCGTTTTAATTTGCGCAGTGCTCAGATTCTGCTAACGAACTCTGATTTGGCTAATGCAGAACGCAATGCCAATGCCAAAGCTACTTTAGATACCTTGTTGAAGTTGGGCGTTGTTCCGATCATTAATGAGAACGACACTGTTGTTACCGATGAGATTAAGTTTGGTGATAACGATAGCCTTGCAGCTTTGGTAACCAATTTAGTTCATGCCGATCTGTTAATTATCTTGACCGATCAAGGCGGTTTATACACAACCGATCCTCGGCAAAACCCGAATGCAAGCTTATTAAGTCATGCGACTGCTGGCGATCCTGCTTTAGAGAAAATGGCGGGTGGGGCTGGTAGTGAGCTCAGCAAGGGTGGCATGCTCACTAAAGTATTGGCGGCTAAATTAGCCTCTCAGACTGGCGCCAGCACTATTATTGCTTCAGGACATGAGCCTGAAGTCCTTACGCGACTTTTGAGTGGCGAGTTATTGGGTACACGTCTAGACTCACTTTAGTAGCCAATAATCACACCCATGGAGTTACTGGGTTTGGTACCACCAGTAAAGGTATTGGGATTTAAGGACTTCAACACCGAATTCATACTTTTTTCTTGGTTGTTGAAATCGCATAGTGCGCCAGTTGCAAGCGCTGCTTGATATCGGTTTGCGACTTTGGTGTTAATAGTATTCCATGAACTCAGTGGATTTTTAACCCATTTGTCGTCTGCCAAATTACCATATAACTTCCATTGATATGAGTCGCAACGAATGCCTTCATATTGGGCTTGCTCACCGCCACTAGGATTTGTCATTACAACAATGTAACGCGTTACCCCATCAGCCCCAATCAAAATAGAACTAGTATCAATAGCGAATTTAAAAATGGTGGTTTGAGAAACATAAAATGGCAAAAGAGTGGTTTTGTTGGGTGGGTTAAGAGGCATTTCAGTAGAACCCTCCTTGAAGATCGTTGGTGCAAATGGGTCTAAACCACTTTGCATTTGATCGCCCGCACAAGAAATGATCGTGCTAGCTATTGAAATGCCAATCGCATAGGC
>CAIMPQ010000054.1 GCA_903843315.1 uncultured beta proteobacterium | reverse complement strand
ACCATACTCTTGAAGAAGTGGGCAAACAGTTTGACGTTACTCGTGAGCGTATCCGTCAGATTGAAGCTAAGGCACTCAGAAAAATGCGTCACCCAAGCCGAAGCGACAAATTGAAAACCTTCCTCGAAGAGGATTGATTCAGGGCTGGTTAGGGATCGTGAGCTCTTTAGATAAAAGGGTTCACGATTTGCAGTCTCTTATCGATCATTTGCCGATGGTGCATATCCTCTGAATACAGCGTCTCACAGCCCGCCTGCAGGGCGGCAGCAATAATCATTGAGTCGTAATGTTGGTATCCGTATCTTCTGGATATGGCTAGCCCAGTTTCAAATGTCTCTACATTGAGTGGCCTGATATTGAATATTGATATGAATAAGCCTAGAAACTCATCCAGCTCAATGTTAGATATTTTAATTTTTCTAAGGCTTGCGGATGTAAATTCATTGAGAACTTGAACGCTAATTACATTAGATTGCTGTAGATTTGAGCTAACCCAATCTGCCTTTTTTGAATCTGATGAAAGTAAATACAGTAATGTATTGGTGTCAAAAAATATTTTCTTAGCGTTCATTTAATTCGGATCTATCAAAGTGAAAATCAGTGGGCATGCGACCACGAAATTTTCTCAGACCATCAATCCTATCTTGCAGAGAAGGCTTCTTCTTTATTTGAAAATGTTTTTTATCGGCAACGTGAACCTCAATGTCATCACCCTCTTTGAGCTTCAAATAGTCAACCACCTGGGTGGGCAGCCGAATGGCTAGACTATTGCCCCATTTAGATACGATCATGATCTGCTCCTTTAAGATATACATATAATAATGTATATCTAGGCACAATGGAATGACTTATATGGGGTCTTATGGGGCATGATTACTGTAGACCCTTCAATTACAATGGAAGATTAGGGCCCATAGCTCAGTTGGTTAGAGCAGAGGACTCATAATCCTTTGGTCGCTGGTTCGAGTCCAGCTGGGCCCACCAACAAAATCAATGACTTAGGGAGAAATTCCTAAGTCGTTTTTCTTTCTGTGCCAGTAAGTGTGTCCGGATCTCGATAGATCTTCGACTGCAAGCTCTATTAAAAATAGAGGCCTGTAAGTAGCGCATTGAACTACTTGCACAATTTAGTGATCAAAGCTTTGCGCAATGCTCAATAATATTAAGCGCTTGATGCAGTCTATTCCTTTGTGTTCCAAAGTTCAGTCTGATAAATTGCTTTCGATTGAATTGGTCGCCAGGAGAGGTAGCTAGACCATTATCTAAGAGTAGTTGGTAGGGATTTGGGTGATTGAGAGTTGTGCAATCAATCCAAGCAAGATAGCTACCTTCCATTTTGCTTATGCTTAAACCTTTGACGCTGTTAATTTTTTGGTAAATTAAATCTCGATTGCCACTCAAGTATTTGATTAACTCTTGTCGCCACGGTTCACCTTCTTTGATTGCTGCCATTGTTGCGGTATAGGCTAATAAAGACGGCGGGGCAATAGTTTGATGAAGGCCAATCTGAATTGCTTTGCGCAGGGTAGGATTTTCTGCTACAGCCCAAGCAAGACCGACTCCAGGGAAGTTAAAGGTTTTATTCAAAGACATTAAGGTAATTGTTTTCTCGGAAACTTCTTTGCTGATACTGGCTAAGGGGATATGTTTTTTATCGTCATCCAACACAAGTCCTGCATGGATTTCATCGGAACAAATCCATAAATTATTCTGGATACAAAAATCTCCAAAGTCTTTTAGCTCATCTTTAGTAAACACAGTAGAGCCTGGATTTTGTGGATTGCAGAACAAGGCCAATTTCGTCTTATTAGTAATGAGGTTTGGTAATTCATTACTTGGTAATACCCAACGCCCATCTTTCAGTTCAAGGGGCATTTCTTGAAATAGTCTATTAGCACTTGAGCAAGCAAGACGCAAGTGATGGTAGACCGGATTGGGAATAAGAACGCTTTCATCGTTTTTGCTAAGTTGCTGGACAGCTGTATAGAGTCCAGAGACAACGCTGGGCAGAATGACAATCCAATCCGGGTCTACCCGCCATTGGTATTGCTCTTCTAGGTAGTTCGCAATCATCATGTTTAGGTGATCAGGGCTATGGGTGTAGCCATAGATTCCCTGCTGCACTCTATTGCTTAGGGCTTCGATCACACAAGGCGGGGATTTAAAGTCCATATCAGCTACCCATAAAGGCAGCACCTCTTTACTATCAAACCTATCCCAGCGAATAGAGTCCGTTTCTAGTCGATTGGTGGGAGTATCAAAATCAAATACCATCTTTAGCAAGCCTTAAGCCCGTCATTTGCCAACGTGCGTGAGTTGGGAAAAAATTACGATAAGTATCTCTGGAATGTCCCACGGGGGTGTATTCAGAGCTTCCTTTGAGAACCATCTGATTAACCATAAACTTGCCGTTATATTCACCTGCGATCCCACCCCATGGCTGATATCCTGGATAAGGACTGTAATTACTGCTAGTCCATTGCCAGGCTTTGCCAAAAAGATCATAGTGAGATTCAGAATTTGATCTGGCAAAAGCCTCCCATTCAAATTCAGTTGGTAGACGTGCTCCAGCAAACCCCGTTAGATTTTGGCTAGCCCAGCGCGAAAAGGCATCCGCTTCAAAATAGCTAATATTCGATACTGGAGCATGCATATCGAGAAGTGAATTGCCATATAGTGAAAAGCGGAAAAACTGATTTTGAGCATCCTTGTTCCAATAGAGTGGGGCCGAAATCTTTTCTGTCTGAAGCCATGCCCAGCCAGCATCTAGCCACCATTGGAAATGTTGATAACCGCCATCTTCAATGAATTGAAGCCATTCTGAATTACTAACTAGTCGATTACCTATTGAATGAGTCTGATTAAGGGCGGAATGCTTGGGCCTTTCATTATCAAAATGAAAATCATTGCCTTCATAGCCAGTCTCAACCAAACCACTTACCCCTTTAATCCATTGAAATGGTTTCTCAGATGTGGGTATATGGTGACTTTGAGATTCGTAAGCTGGAAAAAGTGAGTTGTTAGATAAAAGATGATGGATATCAGTTAATAGTAATTCTTGATGCTGTTGTTCATGGTTGATTCCAAGCTGTATTAACCATAGCAGCTCTGCAGAAGATTTTTCCTTGATGAGTTTGATCACTCTATCTTCGATATTTTTACGCCATTCAATCACTTCTGCTAGGGAAGGCCGCGTTAATAGACCCCTTTTACTACGTGGATGTTTATCCCCAATTCCGTTGTAATAGCTGTTAAATAACACAGCAAACTCAGGATTCCAATAGGCGAATTTTTCTTCAAAAGGCTTAAGAACCATTACCTCATAAAACCAAGTGACATGGGCCAAATGCCATTTAGCAGGACTAGCATCTTCCATAGACTGCGCTTGACAGTCTTCCGGGTTCAGATTGACGATGAGATCTGTCGAATGCTTTCTAGAGCGATGAAATTGCTCTAGTATTTCATCTGCTGAACTTGATTGAGATACAGTTTTATTGAGCATAGATGACTGCGAAATAGTTTTTTGGATCAGTCCAGATTTGGGCCGTTTCAAAACCCGCATTTTTCAATAGTTCTTTAATAGATTCTATAGTGTACTTATGAGAATTCTCAGTATGGATCAGGTCACCCCTTTTGAATACCCTGGAGTTGCCAAGCCATGAAACTGTCAAGTCCTCAAGGGCTTCTAGATAGAGCTCAACCCTATTTTCTGCATGATTAATTTTGACTGTATGACGGAATTGATCTACTTTGAAATTAGAGCCTATATGTGAGTTGATCGATCTTAGGATATTGAGATTGAAAGCAGCCGTCACCTTAAGGGGGTCATCGTAAGCTGCCATCAATACGGAATCCTCTTTCATCAAGTCAACGCCAATCAGTAAGCCACCATCCCTAGCCTGGTTCTTAATTTGTCTGAGAAGTTGTATTGCTTCAGATTTAAGGAAATTTCCAATACTAGACCCAGGATAAAAAAAAGTTCGTTTACACGTAGTAATGGAATTCGGAATGACGATTTGCTTAGAAAAATCCATGCCAATGCATTGCATGTGAATATGCGGATACTTCCCTTGAATTTTTGTTAATGCATCCTGTAGATATTCGACTGAAAAATCGATCGCAAGATAGCTTGCAGGTTTTAGAGAGTTGAAAAGGTATTCCGCCTTTTGACAATTTCCAGCGCCTAAATCGATGAGGGTACCGCCGCTACCTACTGCATCAGTAATTTGATTCTGGTATTGGGAGAAAATATTTTTTTCAGTATTGCTTGGGTAGTATTCAGGCAGTAAGGTAATTGCTGTAAAGAGGTGCGAGCCTAGAGGGTCATATAAAAACTTGGGAGAAATCCATGCGGATTGAGCCAACAAGCCCATTTCGATCTCCGGGATAAAGTCATTTCGGGTTATAGATTGAGCTGCAGAAGTAATAAGTGTTTGCATGAATTTTTTATGACAATGTTCGCTTTAAAGTAGTCAGTCTTTATACAACATAAAGATGAGATTTGCTTTATGCTAAATCCTTATAAGGAGATAAGATGAAAGCAATTTGGAATAATGAAGTTTTAGCTAATTCAAACGAAACTATTGTGGTAGAGGGAAATCATTATTTTCCGCCAACAAGCTTGAATCTGCAGTTTTTCAAGAAGTCGGAAAAGCATACCGTTTGCTCCTGGAAGGGTACGGCGAGTTACTTTGATGTAGAAGTAGGCGGTCAATCAAATAAAGATGCGGCTTGGTACTATCCTGAGCCCAAATCGGCTGCAAATAATATTGCTGGATTTATAGCCTTTTGGAAGGGCGTCCAAGTAACCGAGTAATCAGTAGTTGCCAAATATCCTTTGGCCCATAGCCTGGAGTTGCAGGACGAATGCTCAATCGACTTGGTGTAAAGGCTTGTCCTATTACAACTTTGTATTTGAATTTTTTAATTAAACACCGCAGCCAGTTTGAGTCCAGTCTGCGTACCAGGTTGATGACAGCATATCTCAAGAGAATTTGCGATGACGACCAGAAGTCGATTGTGATACACGCAGAATATCTATTGAATCATTTGGATGGTCTATAGAGGTTGATATGAGCAGCTCATTTAAAGGGAATAAAAGCTTTCTACCTAGTAAGATTTGCGCCACCTGCAAAAAAGAAATGACTTGGAGGAAGTCTTGGGCTAAAAATTGGGAATCAATTAAATATTGCTCAGATGCTTGCAGGAAAAAAGTATCTAAGATGTAGAGCTAAATAGGTGCTTAATTTTTACCAAGGCAATTTTTCACCTGAGTAGGAAACAAAACTTCCTGAATCTTCTTGCTTCAGATTTTCAATAACTTGAAACATATCTGTTGCTGCATCGATCGCTGGTCTACCAATCTGCTCACCGCGAAATGGCTTTGAGAGTCTCGAGTTCACGGTGCCGGGATGCATTGCAATCAAGGTGGTATTGGGTTTTGTACGGGCCCATTCAATGGAGGCCGTTTTAATCAACATATTGAGCGCAGCCTTAGAGGCGCGATAGCTGTACCACCCACCAAGGCGGTTATCTTCAATACTGCCAACTTTGGCAGAAAGGGTAACCATGATGCTATTTTTGGGGTCGAGTAATTTAGAGAGATGGCGAATGGTTAGGGCCGGGCCAATGGCGTTGATCTTCATCAGTTCTGTCAGTTGTTCAGCATTCAAATCATCCAGTCTCTTTTCAGGCATCCAGTTATTGGTATGCAATATGCCGATCGTATTAATAATCAGTTGAAATGGCGCCTCTGCAGAAAGTGCTGTCGCACAAGAAGCTATTGAGTCTAAATTTTGATAATCAATTGGGGGTTCTGAATGTCGGTGAATTCCCACAGCATCTGAACATAAGGGATTATTTTTAAGTAGCTCCATAAACGCTGATCCAATGGTTCCGGAAGAGCCAATAATGAGAGCGCGAAAGGGGTTTGGAAGTAATCCCATAAAATCTTGTCTGAAGAGTGAGGATATTGAGAGCTGTATGTATTGAGTGTAAGCTCACTGTATATTTGCTGACACACCGATGATGACCGCTCTTGCAACCCCTATTTAGGGGGTTCCTTGACTTTCTTCTCTCAAAATCCTTTGGTCCTAAGTTCAATTCCTGGTGACCTACTAATGAAATCAAGGACTTAGAGATATATTCCTAAGTCGTTTTTTTCTATTCCGCTAAATGTGTACTCAAATTCACTACTCCTTCCACTACAACCCCAATAAACCTATAGGTCTGCCAGTGGCGCAATGAACTCCTCGTAGATTGTGGCGTGTAGGTATTAAAGTGAGTCTTTAAAGTGGAGGGAGCCATCAAACGCAATCGTCAATTTAGTGACACAATTATTAGCATCACTGTAATTGGGAGTCATCGTGCTTGATTCGTTGCTTTATAGCCGTATTCAATTTGGTGCAAATATCTCCTTTCATATTTTATTCCCGACAATTTCGATTGCATTGGGCTGGTTCCTCTTTTATTTCAAGATTCAACATAACAGAACTGGATTGGATTACTGGCAAGAGGCATATCAATTCTGGATCAAAATCTTTGCCCTGACTTTTGCTTTGGGTGTCGTTAGCGGTATTACGATGAGTTTTCAATTTGGAACAAACTGGCCTGGGTATATGGAGACAGTTGGCAATATAGCTGGCCCATTGTTAGCTTATGAAGTTTTAACAGCATTTTTTCTTGAGGCAACCTTTTTAGGGGTGATGCTCTTTGGGGCAAAACGAGTTTCACCAGCCATGCATACTTTAGCCACCTTTTTAGTAGCGTTTGGTACCAGCCTTTCTGCTTTCTGGATAATTGTTTTAAATTCATGGATGCAAACACCGCAGGGATTCACCATGATTGATGGTAGGGCGCATGCTGTTGATTGGCTGGCTATTGTCTTCAATCCATCGATGCCTTACCGCCTTAGTCATATGATTTTGGCCTCCTTTCTGACAGTATCATTTTTCTTGGCGGGCATTTCTGCTTACCGTTATCTTCGTAATAGCCGCTCACAAGCTAACTTACTAGTAATGAAATTGGCTCTTACTGTTGCCATGGTTTTAATACCTATTCAAATCATGCTCGGAGATCAACATGGTCTCAATACTCTTCACTATCAACCTGCAAAGCTCGCTGCTATGGAGGGGATTTGGAAGAGTGGTCCTGGTGTGCCGGCTGTAATCTTTGCAATACCCAATCAACAAACCCACACCAATGATTACGAGGTCAGCATACCTAAACTTGCGTCTCTGTACTTAACCCATAGTTGGAACGGGGAGGTTAAGGGCTTGAATGAATTTGGAGATAAGATTCCTCCTGTTGCCCCTGTATTTTTTGCTTTTCGAATAATGGTTGGCGTCGGCGTTTTAATGCTTTTATTTTCATGGTTGGGGCGTTGGCAGTTACGTCAAAATCGGCCTCTACCAAAGTTGATGGCCAAAGGTTTAGTGCTGATGACTTTTTCTGGTTGGATTGCAGTATTGGCAGGCTGGTATGTCACTGAAATTGGGCGTCAACCGTATTTAGTAACTGGAGTGTTGACAACAGCGCAGGCTGCAACTACTTTGCCAACAAGTATGGTTTTTAGTAGCCTTTTTGCTTATTTAACTCTTTATGTGGGTTTATTGTGCGCTTACATTTGGGTAGTGTTTTATCTCGCTCGCCAGGCCGACGATAAGGAAAATTCTAGTGCGCAGCTTGAGAAAAAATCTGATCCCACATGGAGTCCATCTGGGACCTAAGTTATGACGTCAATCGACCTCACCCAGGCATCAGTCTGGCTCCCACTCTTTTTCTTTGTGGCCATGGGCATTGCAATGTTGTCTTATGTGGTGCTCGATGGCTTTGATTTAGGAATTGGGATGCTACTTAACCAGGCATCAGATCAAGATAAAGACATGATGATTGCATCGATTGGCCCCTTTTGGGATGCCAATGAAACGTGGATAGTTTTGGGTGTTGGCCTATTACTCGTTGCATTTCCCTTGGCTCACGGGGTAATACTGACGGAGCTTTACTTACCTGTAGCAGCAATGTTGATTGGATTAATTTTGCGTGGAGTCTCATTTGACTTCCGGGTCAAGGTCAATATTGAGCAAAAGCCGCTTTGGAATGCATTGTTTTATATCGGCAGCCTGATTGCTTCAGTCTTTCAGGGGATTATGATCGGTCGTTTGATTGTAGGATTTGATTCTGGTCTTCTAGGCTGGATATTTTCACTGCTAGTCGGGGTTTCATTGCCGGCAGGATACATTCTCTTGGGGTCTACCTGGTTAATCTTGAAGACTGAAGGGTCTCTTCAGCAGCAATCATTTAGATGGGCTAAAACAAGTTTATGGCTTACAGGTTTTGGAGTCGCATTAGTCTCTGTTGCCACTCCATACTTCAGTCCTGAAATCATGCATAAATGGTTTTCTTGGCCAGAAATTTTTTGGCTCTCTCCAATTCCGCTCGCCACCGCAATTTTATTTTTTCTTGCTAATCAATTTATTGGGGCAATTGAGAAAGGATCTAGTAAGCGAGAGTGGTTACCATTTGCCTGTGTCGTTGCCATTTTTTGGCTAGCATTTTTTGGTATTGCCTATAGTATTTTTCCTTATGTCATCATTGGAAAAATGACTTTGTGGCAAGCTGCTGCTGCCACTGAATCCCTATGGGTTATTTTTTGGGGTGCAATAGTAGTGCTACCCACAATTCTTGGGTATACACTTTTTTCATATCGGATTTTCAAGGGTAAGGCCACTCCACTTACTTACTATTAGTGCCTCAACCTACTGTTTATCAGACTCAATCCGGATCTTTCACACAATCCTTTGGTCCCAGGTTTAAGTTCTACTGACGCACGAGAAAAGTAAGCCCTCGCAGAAATGGTGGGGGTTTGTCTTTAACTCTTTTGGATTAACTGTTCAAATGCATTTATGAATGAGTCGGGAGGCTGGGCCCCTTGCAAAAGATATTGATCGTTCAGAATGATGGATGGCACTGAATTTATACCTGCATTGATATAAGAAGTCTCTGCCTCACGAACTTCTTTAGTAAATTGATTGCTCGTCAGCACCTGTTGAGCTATATCCTTATCTAGACCAGAGCGAGACACTGCATCTAGTAGATTTTTCTGATCATCTAAATTAACCGCTAAGCAAAAGTAGGTGTTTAGTAATTCTTTTTTGAGAGTAGCTTGTTTCTCCAGTCCAAACTCCTGTCCGGCCCAATGCAAAAGACGGTGAGCATCAAATGTGTTGTAAACCCTTTTACGACCCTCCGGATGAAACTCAAATCCCGCCTCTGAGGCTTTGAGCCGAATATTAGCCTGATTAGCTTTGACCTGCTCTATAGTTAAGCCATACTTTTCAGTGAGATGTTCAATCGCGTCTTGACCACCCAAAGGCATATTAGGATTGAGTTCGAAAGGATGAAAGTGCACTTCAAAATTCGCTTTGTCGCTTAACTGGGCAATCGCCTGATTGAGATTGCCTAGGCCTACAGCACACCATGGGCAAGCTATATCAGATACATAGTCAATTTTAATGGTTGGTTTCATGAGCTTTATTTTACAGAAGCCTGTCAATTCCAAGAGGTACTTTTGAGCAACGAGGTGTTTAGGTCATTGCTCCAACACTTTTTAACTTTGAAGGCCAAAGAGTGAAAGAGCGTTTATTTTGGATATCTGCCCCCAATCCTTTGGTCCCAGGTTCTCGTGGCACACCAGAAATAAAAATACCAAGTTTCTGACTGATATTTTTATCTAATTTTGTTCTATCTTTGCGCTCTTTACGATATCACTGAATTTCTTACTTTCACCTCTTGAGAAGGCTTGAAATTCAGTCATGTTCATATTTCCGGGTTGGGCACCTTGTTTTTCTAGGGTGTCTTTTACATCAGGCATTTTTAATACAGCCGTAATATCTTCTTGAATTTTTTGTGCAATCAAATTTGGAGTCCCACTCGGAACATAGACCCCAAACCATTGGGTAAGGTCAAAATTTTCTAATTGCGGAGTTTTTGCTAAAGGGGGAATGTTAGGTGCTGCTGTAGAAATAGTTTTTGATGAGAGCCCTAGAGCTTTTAAAGCGCCCGACTTAATATGAGGTAGAGCAGTAGGAAGACCAGCAAAGCCAATATCGACATGGCCTGCCAGTAAATCTGATACTGATGGGGCTACTCCCTTGTATGGAATATGGACTAATTTGATTTGAGCTTGTTGCTCGAGCATCACTGCGGCCAAATGCTGGGGAGTCCCAGGACCGGAGGATGCATAAGTTACAGTGTCAGGTTTGTTTTTGGCGTAAGCAATCAACTCACTTGCATTGTTATAGGGCTTAGAAGGATTGGTAACCAAAACAAATGGAAGTTTTACTAAGAGGGTCACCGGCTTAAGATCTATATCTGGGTTATAGGACATCTTTTGCATAAAATGCTGATTAATAACCACCTCTGCTGTCGCTGACATCAGGATCGTTAAACCATCGGCAGGTGCTTTGGCAACAAAATTCGCACCAATAGTTCCGCTACCTCCTGCTTTATTTTCAACCACAACAGCTTGTTTCCAGATTTCAGAAAGTTTTTGAGAAACTAATCTAGCTACAGGATCTACACCCCCTCCTGCGGCATAAGGAACGATTACTTTGACGGGGCCTGCCGGCCAAGACTGGGCATTACCATTTTGAATTATGGAAAACAAGAAGCTAAGTACGCTAAGTTGTAAAATTTTGAACATCATTTTCTCCCTGTAATAGTTATTTTAGGTATGAGCAAGCCGAAACGGCGATCACTCTTCTCAATTCAACTGCACTCCAATCCCAGGCTAGTTAGACAATGTTACGTGACTCTGAATAGTATTGTTTATTAGTCCACATATCAGCATTTTAAGTGGATCGCTAAATACACTAGACTCCAGCACCCAGGTTCAAGGCCTGGGGCCGTACCAGTAGAGCAAACCCTCATCAGCTATGGCCAGGGTTTTATTTTTAACGTTCTACTTGTGTCGTCATGGACATAAATTGTTTGGTCCTCTAGACTGGGAAGAATTAACAGACTCCATTCATCTCATGCGCTCAAACTTCCTCAAAGCCCTTCTCACTTCGCTTTTATTTCTTAGTGCATTTTGTAGTGCCGAGGTAGTCAATCCAAAATGTCAGCTTATTTCTGGATCGATTGCTTTAGATGAAGGAGCAATTAAGTATTTATCAGTTGGGTCTGGAAAACCGGTTCTCTTATTACATGGTTTATTTGCTCAAAAAGAACAATGGTCAGATTTTGCTTGTGAGTTATCCAAAGGTGGATATCTAGTTTATGCGCCCGATTTGCCAGGCTATGGGCAGAGTGTTGGTTTTGTTATTGCGAACTATCAACTTTCAAGTGAGGTGAATCTCATTCATCAATTCACTCAAAAGTTAGGTCTAAAAAAGTTCAATATTGCTGGTAATTCTATGGGTGGCACAATTGCCGCTTTACTGGCACAGCAATACCCCAAAGAAGTTAATACCTTAGCCTTCATTGGCCCTCCACTGGGTATTGTTGGTTGGAGTCCGCAAGTCAAAGCAGCAATATATCAAGGAATTAATCCATTCATACCGATTACTGTAGATCAATTTAATTTAGAAATGGGTTTGTTATTCTCCAAGCCGCCGGTAATTGATAATTCAATTAAAGAAGCTGCGGTGAAGGAATTCTCTGTCAACAATCGACACTATCAACAAGTTTGGAATATCGTGAATTTGGATATTGCGGTTTTGGATTCCATCTCAAATTTAAGAAAGCCCACATTCATTATTTGGGGTCAAGATGATGGAATCTTCAGCGCATCGGGAAAGCCCAAATTGGATAAAAAATATCCTAATGCCATTTCATCAACTTTGACTGGGGCATCTCACCTCATCATGATTGAGAAGCCGATTGAGGTTGCCGACTTATACAAGGGATTTTTGAAGGCAAGCAGTCCGAAATGACTCCTGGCAAGCCCCAGGCTCAAGTCCCGGTGGACCCACTAGAAAAGAAAACCCTCATCAGAAATGGTGGGGGTTTTGTTTTTTGACAAATAAAGGTAAGCTAGGCTGTATATTCTAAATATAAAATCTGTTAACCATGAAAAATTAACATTTAACACTTGTTGTTGCAAACCAATTAGTCTGTCGGTGAGTTTATATGGAGGTTAAATTGAAATTTTTTCATCACGCCAAGGCTTATTTACTATGCCTACTAGTTTTATCTTTTGCAATATCTAGCTATGCCGCATGGCCTGACAGGGACGTGACGTTTATAGTCCCATTCCCGCCGGCTGGTAATACAGACACAGTGGCAAGACTCATCGCTACAAATGTTTCCTCCAGTATAGGCAAGCAAATCATTGTTGAGAATAGGCCTGGCGCTGGCAGCATGATTGGCTCGCAACTCGTAGCACGAGCAAAGCCTGATGGTTACACGTTTTTAGTTGGTAGCATCTCAAACGTGCTCAATCACTTTTTCTATAAAAAACCTTTGTACGATATTACAAATGATCTAATTCCAGTTTCACAGATCATCAATGTGCCAAATTATATTGTTGTTGGAGACAAATCAGAAATCAAGACCTTCAGGGATCTGCTAATTTATGCTAAATCAAATCCCGAGAAAGTGACTTGTGCCACAACCGGTGTTGGCACAAGTACTTATTTAACGTGCGAGATGATTAAAGCAATGGCAGGAGTGAGTATTACCAATGTACCTTATAAAGGCGGGTCGGCCGCATTGCAAAGCGCAATGGCTGGAGAAGTTACGTTTGCAGTTGCAAATGAAGCCTTGCCATTTATAAAGGACGGAAGGGTTATGGGGTTAGCCGTTACAACTCCGACACGCTCAATTTTTGTCCCTAATATTCCTGCTGTATCAGAATATATTCCAAACTTTGACGTCACCTCTTGGTACGGAGTTTTTGCTCCAGCAGGCACATCAAAGGAGATTGTGAATGATCTTGCCTCCAAGATTCAAGCCACACTAAAGCAGCCAGAGGTAATTAAGAAGCTAGAAAGTCTTGGTGCTGTACCCGTTGGCACTTCCCCTAAGGAGTTCGCTAGGTACATCAATTTAGAGCTCAAGAAATGGGAGATAGTCATTAAGCCCTTAAATGTTTCTGTCGATTGATTTTGTTGGATCGTCAGAATTCTATTTCTGTAGCGGAGAACATTAGCAATGAGATCGCTCACTGGGCTCAAATACGACCTAATAGTGGCGCTATTTGTGATGGGGGAAAGGCCTTAAGCTTTCATGAACTAGAAAATGCCCTTGTGCGCGCTCAGTCCGAATTAAAAGAATTGGGGTGCAAGAGTGGCGATCTAGTCTTAGCAGTTGGTGAGAATAGTATTGGTTTCGCTGTATTTTTATTAGCGGCTGCTCGCATGCGTTTGCACGTGGTATTAGAAAATGCTCGACGGGTCTCGCCAGAAATCCAACAAATTATTCACCATTCTGAACCAGTTGCCCAATTTTATTTTCATGATAGTTCTTTGGATTGTGTTGGGCACTCAAACTTTTTTAAGGCATCTATTAGGCATTCATCGTTATTTGGTGATTATGGGTTTATTAAAGGGAATGGTTGCGACCCTTATCCTATGGAGGCCAATGTTTTTGCAATCATTTACACCACTGGAACTACCGGTACTCCAAAAGGTGTCATGCTGACCCATTCTAATTTGCTCTTTATCGCTAGGATGATGCAACAACTTCGAGAAATAAAGCCAGATGATCAGGTATTGGCAATATTGCCAATTTCACATGTGATGGGTTTGGCATCTGTTTTTTTAGGGACGCTTTACTCTGGTGCTACTGTGTATTTTCTGCCCAAATTCTCTCCAGAAAAATGTTTGGAACTAGTTACAAAAAATCAAATAACGGTCTTGCAGGGTGCGCCCACCATGTTTGCAAAATTGGTTGAATACATTCGCAGCCACCAATTGACTGGCTTCAATTCCTTGAGGTTTTTAGGATCTGGTGGCGCGCCAATTGATGAAAATTTAAAAAAAGACGTGAAAAGTATTTTTCAATGTGATTTGCAAAATGGTTACGGGCTTACAGAAATCCCATCCATTTCTTGGACAAGGTTTGGGGATGTAGTTTTAGATGATTCTGTTGGGTTACCGCTTCCAGGCGTTCAAATCCAATTTAGGAACTCTGATGGAGCGCTCTGTGATGCCGATGAAGTTGGGGAGCTTTGGGCAAAAGGCCCAAATCTGATGAGTGGCTACTTTAAAAATCCTAAATTAACCAATGAAGTGGTAGATAAAGATGGTTGGTTCAATACTCAAGATCTGGGATATATCAATACTGATGGCAGGATATACATTGTTGGCAGGACAAAGGATGTGATTATTCGTTCTGGATTTAAAATTTATCCGCTTGAAGTGGAGTCTGCCTTGCTGAGCCATCCGCATGTGCTCCATGCCGCCGTACTAGGCCACGCTATTTCGGGAAATGAAGAAGTATGGGCTTTTATTGAGCGAGATAAGGACTGTTTATTGAATGCCGATGATATTTCCTCCCATCTAAGTATGCTGCTTTCGCCATATAAAAGACCAAGCAAAATAATTTTTTTGGAAAGCCTACCTTTAGCCGCAAATGGGAAGGTGCTAAAGTCCAAGTTAATTGATCAATTTCCCCAATAGGACGGATAAAAATGTCACAAGCAGTTACCTATGAATCAAATAATCATATCGCCCTCATCACTATTAATCGCCCTGAGCGCTTAAATGCAATTAACGAGGAAGTTGAAGTTGGTCTAGCAAACGCATGGCGCAAATTTAACCAAAGCAATGACCGTGTTGCCGTATTGACTGGCGCTGGAGATAAAGCATTTTCAGTCGGCAAGGATCTGGAATATAAGGCTTTCCCAGAATTTAGGCGATTTGTGCCAGGATGTGATATT
>CAIMPQ010000053.1 GCA_903843315.1 uncultured beta proteobacterium | reverse complement strand
TTCAGGTAGATGATGTATCAACTGAAAGTATGCAAAAAATGCTGACTAAGGCAAATCTAGAAAATGCCAATAATTATTACGTTGCAGCACCATTTGATGAGCGCTTGCGTTATGAGATTGACCCAAAGTGGCACGGAGAAACACCCACCACGATTTTGATCGATAAAAACGGGAAAGCATCTCGAAAAACAGGACTCATTCATTTTCAAGAGCTACAAGCTTGGATGGCAAAAGGTTCTTAGGATTCAACATCATGCGAACCTGGCTCATGAAAAGAAATTGCTCCTTCTCGCCTAAGCAGGTGGGCCTTTTCTATTTGTCGATCGTCAGCTTCTCATTATTGGTGGCAGGCTACTTTTGGTTATTGGGTGCATGGATGATCCTCATTTTCACATCATTGGCACTTTTAGTTCTTACCATCGCTTTGTATGTGTATTCGCGTCATGCGCTTGATTATGAAAAAATCACTATTACAGGTAAGCAATTAATTGTGGAAAAAAGTTGGGGCGGAAAAGTACAGATTGAGGAATTCAATACTATTTGGACAAAACTCTATTGTGGTGGCACTGGCAGGCATCGTTTAGCTCTGAAGAGTTCAACTAAAGAAGTGCCTATTGGATTTTTTGTAGTGATGAATGAGCAAGAGCAATTTGAAAAAGAGCTTAAGAGCTATCTTGGGCTATAAGGTTAACTAAAGGAGGAAAGTATGAAACGCAATACATTGGCTTTATTGGTGGCGACTTTAGGTTTAAGTTTTTCGGTGTACGCACAGGATGCAAAGCTAGGTCCAATCAAGATTGAGGGCGCCTATACTCGCGCAACTGTTCCTGGTCAGCAGGTGGCTGGTGGTTTTATGAAAATAGAAAATAAAGGCGGCACGGATTTATTAGTCTCCGCTAGCTCTCCGGTTGCCGGTGAAGTCCAACTTCATGAAATGGCAATGGAGGGGAATGTGATGAAGATGCGTCAAGTGAAAGATATTCCCGTGCCAGCGGGTGGTGCGGTTGAATTAAAGCCAGGCGGCATGCATATTATGTTTATAAATATCAAAGCGCCATTGGCTGCTGGTGAAACAGTACCGGTTAAATTGAAGTTTGCCAAGGCTGGCGAAGTTGAGGTGAAAATGCCAGTGAATGCGATGGGTAATCCAGCCGCAATGAAGCATTAATTCACCTAGGTAGTAAAAACGGAGTAGAAATAAAAAAGCCCCTAGTTTTACCTAGGGGCTTTTGCTATTAATGCCTCTGACTTTATAGATCTAAATTTAGATCGGTTACAGCACCTTTACTGGCGCTGCTTGCAAGGCTTGCGTACTTGGCAAGCAAGCCGCGGGTATAGCGGGGCTTCGGTTGCACCCAGGCTGCACGTCGTTTAGCAATCTCCGCTTCGTCGACATTGAGTTGAATCAGAAGTTGGTGAGCATCAATAGTGACGGAGTCACCTTCGTTGATGAGGGCGATGACACCGCCAACATAGGCTTCAGGAGCAACGTGCCCAACCACCATACCCCAAGTACCACCCGAGAAGCGACCGTCGGTGATGAGGCCGACAGACTCGCCTAAACCTTGACCAACAAGCGCTGAGGTAGGGGCAAGCATTTCGCGCATACCAGGGCCGCCTTTTGGACCTTCATAGCGGATCACTACGATGTCACCATCTTTGATCTTTTGGGCCATGATCGCTGCCATTGCATCATCTTCAGAATCAAATACACGAGCTGGACCAGTGATAGAAGGGTTCTTCAAGCCAGTAATCTTCGCCACACACCCTTCTGGAGAGATATTGCCCTTGAGGATTGCTAAGTGGCCTTGCTTATACAAAGGATTATCCAGAGTGCGAATGACTTTTTGGTCTGCGCGTGGCACTGAAGGAATGTCTTTCAACACTTCAGCAATGGTCTTGCCAGTAATCGTCATGCATTCACCATGGAGCAATCCACCGTCTAGCAAGATTTTCATGACTTGAGGTATACCACCAGCTTGATGTAAATCGGTAGCTAAATAAGTGCCAGATGGTTTCATATCCACGATCACGGGAACGCGTTTACGAATGCGCTCGAAGTCATCGATTGTCCAATCAATTTCAGCAGCGCTAGTAATGGCTAGGAAGTGCAATACTGCATTGGTAGAGCCGCCTACTGCCATGATCACGCTAACCGCATTCTCAATCGATTTTTTGGTGATGATGTCACGTGGACGCAAATTATTTTTAATGGCCTCTACTAAGACGCGAGCAGATTCGGCAGCGCTTACTACTTTTTCCTCATCTTCATTAGCCATTGTGGAAGAGTAGGGCAGGCTCATGCCGAGAGCCTCGAAGGATGAGCTCATCGTGTTGGCTGTATACATACCACCGCAAGAGCCACTGCCTGGACAGGCATTTTCTTCAACCCCTTTTAAATCTTCTGCACTTAATCTGCCGGAGGTGAATTCACCAACCGCTTCAAATGCAGAAACAATATTCAGTTCTTTGCCTTTGTAGTGACCTGGCTTAATTGTTCCACCATAAACATAAATACCTGGTACGTTAGTACGAGCTAATGCCATCATGCCACCTGGCATATTTTTATCGCAGCCGCCGATGACAACAACTCCATCTTGCCAAAGACCATTGACGCAAACTTCAATGCTGTCCGCAATGACTTCACGTGATACGAGGGAATACTTCATCCCTTCGGTGCCCATGCCGATGCCGTCTGAAACAGTGGGCGTTCCAAATATTTGTGCTTTGGCACCCGCTTCTTCAAGTGCAATAACAGCAGCATCTGCTAATTTTTGTAAGCCACTATTACAGGGGGTAATGGTGGAGTGGCCATTGGCAACACCAACCATTGGCTTGGAAAAATCCTTTTCTTGATAACCCATTGCGTAATACATCGAACGATTGGGTGCACGAGCGACTCCCTCGGTGACCATACGTGAGCGTTCATTAAGGCGTTTCATGCTTATTACTCCAGAAAAGGTTTATTTCGAAAGGCTCTATTGTGCCGTGATACGCAAAAGGAGTCTGAGCTTCTCATCGGATACCACATAAGCTATTAATATGCTGCGTTGCAATATAAAAATGAATGAATTCATTGATTTAGAGCGTCAATATTAGCTATGAAGCTAATAGCTTGCCGAAACTTACTGCAGTACATTAACTTATTAACAACTTTTCCCTATGAATTCAATGACTAAAGCCGGCCATATCTACTTGATTGATGATGACGAGTCCATGCGGGTATCCCTCTCTAGAATGCTGCGCGAGCTCGGGTACCTGGTAGAGGACTATTCATCTGCCGCTACCTTTCTGCAAAAGTCCATTCCGATAGCGCCCGCAGTCATTCTTTTGGATATGCAAATGCCGGATATGACGGGCTTAGATTTGCAAGAAAAGCTTCTGAGCTTGGGCCGCAAGACGCCAATTGTGTTCGTCAGTGGACAAAGTCACCCCCACCAAATTGTGCAAGGCTTAAAGAAAGGGGCTTTGGATTTCTTATTCAAACCCTTCAATCTAGAGGAGTTGCTAAAGGCGGTGGCAGATGCAATTGCCTTTGATGGACGTCAGTTAAAGCGGGTTTCCATGGACGTGGAAACAACAAGAGAGTACGAAAGCCTGACACCAAGAGAGCGTGAGGTATGTATCTGGCTGGTGAAAGGGCTTCTAAATAAAGATATTGCTGTGAAGCTGGGAACAACCGATGCCACGATTAAGGTTCACAAAGCAAGGGTAATGGACAAGATGCACGCTGATTCAGTCCAGGTCTTGGTGAAAAAATTTTTGGAGTCGGATTTGGAGCATCACCCATTAAGTAGCTAGCTACAGGGCTAATTTATTTGCTGGCTCTGAAGTACTAATATTAAATAAGGATTAACATTATCAAAGCTTTAGAGTTGCTTACATAGGTAACCAATGAAGAGACAAGAGAATCGTCATGCCAACTAATGTCAAATTGCCAGAGATTCGAAAAGAAGCTTTTACTAAGGCTAGAGAGAGTCTCGGCTTAACTACCAAAGAATTGTCTGGGATGGCTTGCCTTTCTGTACGTCAAATTGAGCAGATTGAAAATGGCGAAAGTAGTTCTTATTACGGTGCACAAGTCAAAGTGACTGCAGCGAAAAAAGTGGCAGGGCTATTAAAACTAAAACCAGAAGATGCATTTGATTTTGGCGGGCTTTTCCCCCCTCAGACAACTGCCGCAGAAATGCCTGCTGAACAAGTTACAAAGGTGGCGGAGACTACAAAGTCAACCCTGCAGCCTAAGCAATCAAAAACAGTCAATGTTCAAAAGTTTGTAGTTGATCGCGGATTCAACAAGGCGAAGACACCAAGCAGTTCAAGCAAAAAATTATTTCTCTTATTAAGTGTCGCTGCAGCAGGTGTATTCGCAGTAATTAATTTGCGACCCTTATTTTTTCCTGAGCCCGTTAAGGAAGAAGTTGTAGTGGTAGAAGAGGTCATGGTAGAAGCAGTGCCACCCAACACACCGAGTACCCCAGAAAACGCGCAAGATATCAAGCCTGGTTCACCAGTGGCAGTTGCTGGGTCTATGCCATCAGTAGTGGCAAGTGCCTCCCAGACACCCTCTACTGAATGCCCTAGCGCTGATTTGTCGGTTGCAAGCTATAAGTCTGAAGCCCCTAAAAAGGCGGGCGACATGGTTTACCTTCAATCAAAGACAACCCAGACTGTTTGCGTAATTGATGCGACTGGAAAAACCCAAAATAAAACCTTAGAACCTGGGGTGGGTGTAAATATTTACGGTAAACCCCCCTTTAAGATCTTAACGTCAGGCTTAAATCAGGTGGATTTGTATTTCCAGGGCACTAAGGTGCGCACCGGTAATGCTGGCGGGAAAACAATTATTTTGGAGGCAACTGAGCTCAGTCAGTCTGTGCCTGCAACAGATTCTCAGCGCAACTGAGAATCTGTATTAGTTCAAGCAGTAATCAAACTGCAGATTCGTTTGTTTCGCCGGTGCGAATACGAATGACTTGCTCAACTGCAGTGACGAAAATTTTCCCGTCACCAATTTTTCCAGTGCGAGCTGCTTTAGTAATGGCTTCGATAGCAGCCTCAACGCGGTCACCAGGTACCACGGCTTCTACTTTTACCTTGGGCAGGAAGTCAACTACATACTCTGCACCACGATACAGTTCTGTGTGTCCCTTTTGGCGGCCAAAACCTTTTACTTCAGTAACGGTTAAGCCAGTAACGCCCACTTCAGCCAATGCTTCACGCACTTCATCGAGCTTGAACGGTTTAATAATTGATGTAATTAATTTCATATGTTCTCCCTAATGCAGTAATCATACCTAGAACTCGAGCTTACCTGCAAAATAGCCCTAAATTGGCAGTTTTAGGCTCTAAATTGTGAAGTAATGGGGTAGCGCCAGTCGCGGCCAAAAGCACGGGTAGTCACGCGAACTCCTGGAGGCGCTTGGCGGCGCTTATATTCATTTAGCTTGATGAGGCGGGTGACCTTTTCAACGCTCTCCGGATTAAAGCCGGCAGCAATGATTTCTGCTATGGACTGGTTTTGCTCCATATACCGCTCCACAATTCCGTCCAAAACTTCATAAGAAGGCAAGCTATCTTGGTCAGTTTGATCAGGGCGCAATTCCGCTGATGGGGCGCGGGTTAGGATGCGTTCTGGAATAACTGGGCTAATGCTATTGCGATACGCGCATAAGCGATAAACCAAAGTCTTAGCGATATCTTTAATCACGGCAAATCCACCGGCCATGTCGCCATAGAGCGTGCAATAACCCACCGCCATCTCACTCTTATTACCTGTGGTTAAAACTAAACGACCGGTTTTATTTGATAGAGCCATTAGTAGGGTGCCACGGACCCGAGCCTGAATATTCTCTTCGGTAGCGTCGGTCTTTAGACCCTTAAATTGCTCCGCCAATGATTCTTCTAAAGCGTCTACCGGACCACTGATGGGGATCTCGTCGTATTGAACGCCTAAATTTTGGGCCATTTCACAAGCATCTATCCAGGAGATGTCAGCGGTATAGCGCGAAGCCATCATTACGGTACGCACTTTGTCAGGACCTAAAGCATCCACTGCAATTGCCAATACCAAAGCGGAATCCACTCCACCGGATAGACCAATAATGACGCCTGGAAAGCGATTCTTGTTCACGTAGTCACGCACCCCCAGAACCAGCGCCTGATAGGCTTGTGCTTCAACGCTTTGGGGTGGAGTGATGGGACCTGTTTCTAGATCGCCTGACGAACGAATTTCTACGAAACCTAAGTCAGCGATAAATTGAGGCATAGCCATGACGACTTCGCCCTGAGAATTAAGAGCAAAAGATCCGCCATCGAATACCAATTCATCTTGGCCACCAACAGCATTGACATAGACCAAGGGCATATTGGTTTGCGCGATATGTCCCCGCAGTACTTCTATGCGCAGCGCTTCTTTCTTTAAGTGATAAGGCGATGCATTCGGTACGAGCAATACTTGCGCACCAGCAGCATGTGCTTGTTTAGCTGGACCAGCATGCCAGGCATCTTCACAGAGAATTAAACCGTAGCGAATACCTTCGCATGCAAAAACACAGGCTTGATTGCCGGGAACGAAGTAGCGTACTTCATCAAACACTTCATGATTGGGCAATTCTTGTTTGGCATAGCTGGCAATTACTTTGCCATTTTGCAAAACAGATGCAAAGTTTTGCAGACCAACGGGGGTCTTTTTGGGGTGACCTACAACCACTGTCAGGTCTGGATACTGCGCCAATTCTTTCGTTAAGAGATCGAGCTGCTGCTGCGTTGCTTCAATGAAAGCAGGGCGCAGTAAGAGATCTTCGGGGGGGTATCCAGTAAGCGAAAGCTCAGGAGTGACTACCAGTTTGGCGCCTTGTTTAAAGGCGTCTAAAGCGGCTTTGTGAATCAGTTGCGCATTGCCAGCCAGATCGCCCAGTAATGGGTTCATTTGGGCTAAGGCAATTTTCTGCGCACTCACTCCGACTCACAAAGCCTTTGCTGATTACTGATGTTCTTTGTTGTAACGTTCGATGCCTGCCAAAATTTCTTGATGGGCATCGGCAACACCACCCCAACCACTGACTTTTACCCACTTGCCTGGCTCGAGATCTTTGTAATGCTCGAAGAAGTGTTGAATTTGATTCAAACGGAGTGGGTTGATATCTTCTGGTTTTTGCCAATGCGTGTAGATCGGCAAAATTTTGTCTTCAGGAACGGCTAATAATTTGGCGTCTTGTCCAGCTTCGTCTTCCATCTTCAGTAGGCCAATTGCACGGCAGCTTACTACAACGCCTGGGATGAGTGGAAATGGGGTGATTACGAGAACGTCAACCGGGTCACCATCACCAGCGATTGTTTTATTAATGTAGCCATAGTTACATGGATAGTGCATTGCAGTACCCATGAAACGGTCAACGAAAATTGCGCCACTTTCCTTATCCACTTCATACTTGATTGGATCAGCGTTCATTGGGATTTCAATAATGACGTTGAAGCTCTCAGGGATCTTTTTGCCTGGCTTGACGTTGTCGAGACTCATAAATACTCCGAATAGTGATTAGTAAATACCCTGATTCCACCAAAGGGTCGCAGGGGTGATTCTGTTACATACTGATGTAGCTTAAAGATCGTAGTTTAAAGCTTTCCAAAACTAGGTCGACCTAAGCACTAGATATATAAAAGATTAAAGATCAACTTTAGGGAGTTCAAGCATGAGTAATGTCACTTTAGGCTTGTATTTTGCCTTGGCATGCGGTGTCCTGGCCGTAATTTACGGTTTTGTGATGCGCAGCTGGATTTTGAAGCAGAGTACAGGTAATGCCAAAATGCAAGAGATTGCAGAGGCGATTCAGCAGGGCGCCGCAGCGTATTTGTCGCGCCAATACAAAACAATCGCTGTGGTCGGGGTAGTTCTGACTATTCTGATGGCGCTCTTCTTAGACTTCGCTACTGCTATCGGCTTTGTAGTTGGTGCGGTTTTATCTGGAGCATGCGGCTTTATTGGCATGAACGTATCGGTGCGTGCCAACGTTCGAACCGCTGAAGCAGCTACCAAGGGAATGAATGAAGCCCTGAATGTCGCATTTAAGGGTGGTGCCATTACCGGAATGTTGGTAGTTGGCCTTGGCCTTTTGGGGGTTGGTCTTTTCTTCATGTTCCTCGTCTCCATTGGCTCAGGTCAAGATCTCTCCGCTGTATTGCATCCATTGATTGGTTTGGCATTCGGCTCCTCATTAATTTCCATCTTTGCCCGTCTTGGCGGCGGTATCTTTACTAAAGGTGCTGACGTTGGCGCTGACTTAGTCGGCAAAGTAGAAGCCGGAATTCCGGAAGATGATCCCCGTAATCCTGCAGTGATTGCAGATAACGTTGGTGATAACGTCGGTGATTGCGCAGGTATGGCAGCTGACTTATTTGAAACTTATGCAGTAACTCTCATTGCAACAATGGTGCTGGGATCATTAATAATTTCAAGCGCACCAGTGGCTGCAATTGTTTACCCATTGGTCTTAGGCGGTGTCTCTATTATTGCTTCTATCATTGGGTGCTCATTTGTTAAAGCAACGCCTGGGATGAAGAATGTGATGCCTGCTTTGTATAAGGGCTTGATCATTGCTGGCGGTTTATCTTTGATTGCCTTCTATTTTGTAACTAACTTCATCATGCCTGATGATGCACTCGGTATTCCTGGCAGTCAGTGGCGCTTGTTTGGATCAACAATAGTGGGTCTACTGTTGACTGCAGGTTTGGTTTGGATCACTGAGTACTACACCGGTACACAATTCAAGCCAGTGCAACATATTGCAGAAGCCTCTACTAAAGGTCATGGCACCAACATCATTGCTGGCTTAGGTATTTCCATGAAGTCCACTGCTTATCCTGTGCTGTTTGTATGCGCCGCGATTTACGCAGCATATTGGTTAGCAGGCTTGTATGGTATTGCGATTGCAGCAACGGCCATGTTGTCCATGGCCGGTATTGTGGTTGCGCTAGATGCTTATGGCCCTATCACTGATAATGCGGGTGGTATTGCAGAGATGGCCGGCTTGCCACAAGCAGTTCGCGATATTACTGATCCATTGGATGCGGTTGGTAACACTACTAAAGCAGTTACTAAGGGTTATGCCATTGGATCTGCTGGTTTAGCATCACTCGTGCTCTTTGCTGACTACACCCATGCGCTAGAAGGCATTGGTCAACAAGTCTCTTTCGATTTGTCTAACCATATGGTGATTATTGGCCTCTTTATTGGCGGCATGATTCCTTACTTGTTTGGTGCGATGGCAATGGAAGCAGTTGGTCGTTGTGCTGGTGCGGTAGTTGAAGAGGTACGTCGTCAGTTCCGCGATATTCCTGGAATCATGGAAGGCACTGCAAAGCCTGAGTACGGCAAAGCAGTGGACATGCTCACCTCTGCTGCAATTAAAGAGATGATTGTCCCTTCACTATTGCCAGTAGTTGCGCCGATTGTTGTTGGTCTTGTATTGGGACCTGCTGCGTTGGGCGGTTTGTTGATGGGTACCATCGTGACTGGCTTATTTGTAGCGATCTCAATGTGTACAGGTGGTGGCGCTTGGGATAATGCCAAGAAATATATCGAAGAGGGTAATTTCGGTGGTAAAGGTTCTGATGCACATAAAGCTGCAGTGACTGGTGATACCGTAGGCGATCCCTACAAAGATACTGCCGGCCCTGCAGTAAACCCACTCATCAAAATCATCAACATTGTGGCGCTACTCATCGTGCCACTGTTACCGATGGTAAGTCGTTAAGAAACAGTAATCAAAGCAACAAACAAAAACGCCTAGCATTGCTAGGCGTTTTGCATTACCAAATCTTTTAAAGCTTAATCCAAAGTTTCTAAATAACGCTGGGCATCCAATGCAGCCATACAGCCCGTACCAGCACTAGTAATGGCTTGGCGATAGATGTGATCTTGCACATCGCCTGCTGCAAACACGCCAGGGATATTGGTGGCAGTAGCATTACCTTCTAGACCGGAGTGGGTCTTGATGTAGCCATTATTCATATCGAGCTGACCAACGAAGAGCTCCGTATTTGGCTTATGACCGATGGCAATGAAAGCGCCTGTAACAGCAATGTCTTCTGTACTGCCATCTTGTTTCTTGATGCGCACACCGGTAACACCTTTTTCATCACCAAGCACTTCTTCGAGTGTGGAGTTAAGTTTGAGCTCTACTTTGCCTTCAGCAACTTTAGCCATTAACCGATCATTCAAAATGGGCTCTGCGCGGAATTTATCGCGACGGTGAATGACGGTGACTTTTTTCGCGATGCCGGTAAGGTAGAGCGCCTCTTCCACTGCAGTGTTACCACCACCAACTACACAGACATCTTGATTGCGGTAGAAAAAACCATCGCACGTTGCACAACCAGAAACGCCGCGACCCATAAATGCTTCTTCACTTGGTAGGCCAATGTATTGAGCAGAAGCCCCAGTAGAAATAATCAGTGCATCGCAGGTATAGGTTCCAGAGTCGCCTACCAGACGAATGGGTTTCTCAGTAAGGGCTGCAGTATGAATATGGTCAAAAATGATCTCCGTATTGAAGCGTTCCGCATGCTTTAAAAAGCGCTCCATGAGCTCGGGTCCTTGGACGCCATCTGCGTCAGCAGGCCAGTTTTCGACGTCTGTAGTGGTCATTAATTGACCGCCCTGAGCCAAGCCAGTAATGAGGGTAGGGTTTAAATTGGCTCTGGCGGCATAGACGGCAGCGGTATAGCCAGCAGGGCCAGAACCGAGGATAAGAACTTTGGAGTGTTTTGGGGTATTTGTAGTCATCCCCAAATTATAGATTTGCTTGTTTACAATCAGCAGAACATGGCGAGAACTGTATACCCGAAGTCCCCAATGACCCAGCCACCGGAAAACGGTAGTCCGGGCCGGATGCCTCGCCTGCTACTTGAGGCTCGGTGGTTTATCTCTTTAGGCCTCTGTCTCGGTTTATTTGCTATTTTGCTGACCTATTCCAAGGCAGATCCAGCTTGGTCCCATGCCAGTTTTGAGACCCCCAGGAACCTAGGTGGTCGTTTTGGTGCTTATTTAGCGGATTTAATGCTCTATATCTTCGGACTCTCTGCCTTTTGGTGGGTGGTTCTATTTGGGCGCCGTGTGCTCAATGGTTGGCGGGAACTTTGGAGTATTCCGCTTCCTCCAGACCCTGATGCTAAGCCGGACTCGCTCTTAGTGCGCTGGTTGGGCTTTGGGCTGACTTTAATCTGCAGCATGGGTCTTGAGTCTATTCGGATGCATTCATTGTCCTGGGAGCTCCCTAGACCTCCTGGTGGCATTTTGGGGGAGTTGATCGGCGATCCCCTCCAGATGTCCTTGGGTTTTACTGGCGCGACGCTCATTCTTCTATTTGGTCTCTGTGCTGGCTTGTCTTTGTTCCTGCACTTTTCATGGTTGGATGTTGCTGAGAAAGTAGGGCGTTTTTTAGAAGTGTCCTATCATCGCATTCGTGAGCGGCGCGATAGCGAAGAAGATCGTAAGCTAGGCGAAGCTGCTGCTGAAGAGCGTGAAGAATTTGTGGAAGAATTCCGCGGACGTGTGGAAGTTGCAGCCCCCGTACAAATTGTGCGTGCACCAGCAGAAATTCCAAAGAGTGCACGTGTCGAGCGTGAGAAACAACAACCATTGTTCGTGGATATCCCCGATTCAGAATTACCACCACTGGCATTATTGGATCCAGTACCAGAAGTAAAAGAAACCATTTCTGCTGATGTATTGGAATTCACATCCCGTTTAATTGAACGCAAGCTCGCAGAATTCAATGTGCAGGTAACAGTGATTGCTGCTTACCCTGGCCCTGTTGTTACCCGCTACGAGATTGATCCTGCTGTGGGTGTGAAGGGTAGTCAAATTGTTAATCTCTCACGTGACCTTGCTCGTGCGCTCGGTGTAGTCAGCATGCGTGTAGTAGAAACTATTCCTGGCAAGACCTGTATGGCTCTGGAATTGCCAAACCCAAGCCGTCAGTCGGTATACCTCTCCGAGATTCTGACTTCGCAGGTCTACAACGATAACCATTCATTGCTGACTTTGGCTTTAGGCAAAGACATCTCTGGTAGCCCAATGGTGGCAGACTTGGCGAAGATGCCACACTGCTTAGTGGCAGGCACCACTGGCGCTGGTAAATCAGTCGGTATTAATGCCATGATTCTTTCACTGCTTTTCAAAGCTAAGCCCGATGAAGTAAGACTCATCATGATTGATCCGAAAATGCTCGAGATGGCAATGTACGACAAGATCCCTCATTTGTTGTGTCCTGTAGTAACGGATATGAAGCAGGCTTATAACGCGCTTAATTGGGCGGTAAATGAGATGGAGCGCCGTTACAAGCTCATGAGTAAGTTTGGTGTACGAAACTTAGCTGGCTTTAATAAGAAAATTTTAGAAGCAGAAGAAAAAGGTGAGAAGCTCACTAATCCATTTAGCTTGACTCCCGATGATCCTGAGCCAATCTACAAAGCGCCTGTAATCGTGATCGTGATCGATGAGTTGGCTGACTTGATGATGGTGTCAGGTAAAAAGATCGAAGAACTCATTGCGCGTATTGCACAAAAAGCGCGTGCTGCTGGCATCCATTTAGTTTTAGCAACCCAACGTCCAAGCGTAGACGTAATCACGGGTTTGATTAAAGCAAACGTGCCAACCCGCATCTCATATCAAGTGAGTAGTAAGATCGACAGCCGCACGATTCTGGATCAACAAGGCGCAGAAGCGCTACTCGGAATGGGTGACATGCTGTATATGGCACCAGGTACCGGTTTACCAGTTCGTGTTCACGGCGCCTTTGTGTCGGATGATGAAGTGCATCGTGTGGTCGAATGGCTTAAAGAGAAGGGTGAGGCCAATTACATTGATGGCGTCCTCGAAGGTGTAGATGAATCGAATGGCGATGCCTTAACCGGCGAGAGTGGTGGTGAAGCAGATCCACTATATGATCAGGCGGTTGCGATTGTTCTAGAAAACAAGCGTCCATCGATCTCTTTGGTGCAACGTCATTTGCGGATTGGTTATAACCGCGCTGCACGCTTACTTGAAGATATGGAAAAAGCGGGACTGGTATCCAAAATGGGTAACGGTGGTAATCGCGAGATTCTGCATCGCCCCTCAGAGTAAGGCTTTATTTTGCAAAGATTCTTATTAGCATTTGCGATTCAATTTACAGTTCTGATTTCCGCAGTATTTTCAATCAGCGTATTTGCTGCGGATAGCGAAAGCGGCGCAGAGCAGCTTCGCCAATTTGTGCGGAACTCTAAGACTGCAGAAGGTGATTTTGTGCAACAACAGTTGCGTGCACCCAAAGCAAATGAGTCCCAAGAGAAGGGTTTGAAGGTAGTGCGCCAGACTCAGGGCCATTTCGTATTTCAACGTCCTGGCCGCTTTATTTGGGATACGCAAAAACCTTATGAACAAAAGCTGATTGCAGATGGCAAGCAACTGATATTGTGGGACAAGGATTTAAATCAAGCCACTTTTCGTCCTGCGGGACAGGCTTTATCAGCATCTCCAGCGGCAATTTTGTTTGGCGAGGCTTCCTTGGATCAGAGTTTTGATCTAGTTGAAGGTGAAGAACGTTTGGGCATGAAGTGGGTTGCCTTATCTCCCAAGAAGAATCCCAATGCCACGAATGGCAATGACATTCCATATACCAAGATTTCCGTAGGTATGGTCAATGGCTTGCCTAAAGCTTTAGAGTTGATTGACGGGCTCGGCAGTGTGGTACTTGTTACCTTGGATAGAATCCAATTAAACGTCAATTTGCCGCCAAATCGCTTTACTTTCACGCCACCTGCCGGCGCTGAAGTCTTACGCTTAAACTAGAGCCTCATTAGTACCCATAACCTCATTCCGCATAGAGCATTAGATGATTGATCCGCAATTACTTCGTAAAGATATCGCTGCAGTTCAAGCGCGCTTAGCTACTCGTAAATTTCAACTTGATGTTGAGAAATTCAATAACTTGGAGTCAGAGCGCAAATCTTTACAAACTCGCACTGAAGAATTGCAAGCTAAGCGCAATCAATTGGCAAAAGCCATTGGCATGAAAAAAGGTAAGGGCGAAGATGCTTCTGCTGAAATGGCCGAGGCAAGTCAGATTAATATTGACATGGAATCTGGCTCAGCAAGATTGGTAATTCTTCAAGCAGAGATATCCGATTTCTTAATGGGAATTCCCAATCTTCCTGATGAGTCTGTGCCTACTGGTAAAGATGAGACTGAGAACCAAGAAGTCAAGCGTTGGGGTGAAGAGCCAGTCTTTGATTTTGAGATTAAAGATCACGTTGATCTCGGCGGACCATTGGGTTTAGATTTTGAAGTGGCAGCCAAGATTAGTGGCTCGCGATTTGTAGTACTCAAAGGACCGATTGCTCGATTGCATCGGGCATTAGCGCAATTCATGATTGATACTCACGCAACAAATCATGGTTATCAAGAGGTCTATACGCCTTATATGGTGAATGCTGCATCTATGCGTGGCACTGGTCAATTACCTAAATTTGAAGAAGATCTCTTTAAAGTGCCTCGTCAGATGGGTGGGGAGGATGGAAATGGGGAAGCCAAAACTGAAAATTTTTACCTGATTCCAACTGCTGAAGTTCCGGTAACTAATCTAGTGCGTGATGAGATTGTCAATGCTGATAATCTGCCTTTGAAATTCGTGGCGCATACCCCATGCTTTCGTTCTGAAGCGGGTAGCTATGGGCGCGATGTACGAGGCATGATTCGCCAGCATCAGTTTGACAAAGTGGAGTTAGTACAAATTACAAAGCCAGAACACTCTATGCTAGCCCTTGAGGAACTAACAGGTCATGCGGAAAGAATTTTGGAATTGCTCGAGCTGCCTTACAGAAAAGTATTGCTCTGTTCTGGTGACATGGGATTCGGTAGCACCAAGACCTACGACTTAGAGGTTTGGGTACCATCGCAAAAGGCATATCGCGAAATCAGCTCTTGCTCGAGTATGGGTGACTTTCAAGCAAGACGAATGCAGGCTAGATTCAAAGCAGGGCAAGGGAAGCCAGAATTGGTGCACACCCTAAATGGTTCTGGTTTGGCAGTAGGTAGGGCATTAGTTGCCTTAATCGAAAACAAGCAACAAGTTGACGGCAGTATTGCTATTCCGAAGGCATTGCAATCCTATTTAGGTGGTTTAGAAGTGCTTAA
>CAIMPQ010000052.1 GCA_903843315.1 uncultured beta proteobacterium | reverse complement strand
TCCATCTCTGGACAGTCTTGACGTACCTCTTCAATTTCATCGAAGGAGAGTTCGCGAGACAAAATGACTCTACTAATACCCACAGAGCGCCAAAATTTTGCTGAGGCACCATTCACAGTGTTGGCTTGAACAGATAAATGAATCGGCATATCTGGCCATGCTTCTCTTGCCATCATGATGAGCCCAGGATCGGACATGATGAGGGCATCCGGTCCAAGGGCAACGACTGGCGACATATCTTTAATGTAGGTGCGAGTCTTCGCACCATGGGGCAGCAAATTGGAAACCAGATAAAACTTCTTACCTAACCCATGGGCTGTATCAATCCCTTGCTGCAACACTTCAATCTTGCCAAAGTCATTATTTCGCACACGCAGTGAGTAACGGGGTTGCCCAGCATAAATGGCATCTGCTCCAAATTCGAAAGCAGTGCGAAGCATGGCTAGGCTGCCGGCAGGGGCTAGTAGTTCTGGTATCTTGGTCATAGTCCCCATTTTAGTGTGAGGAAGCTTTTTTTGCCTTATGGTGATCTTCAGTCCCGATTCCACAATAAGCACCTAAAACAGGTGATATTTATAGCAATAAGCTCTTTAGTAGCTATCTAGAGTCGTTTTTTTAGGGCATCAGTCAAGCGTAACAATGCAGGACTATAGGTTCCAGGGGTGACACAGGCCCGAATGATGAACAACTCCTCTTGGCTTATTGCTTGTATCAAAGCAGCCTGAAGCTGTTCTTCGTCTTCACATAAAATACCAACCCCCAGACCAAAGGCCTTTGGTAAAAGCTCAGAGCGTAATAGGGGGATGTCATTAAAAGGACCATCCATCATCGGTCTTTGTGTTCCATAACCCTTGTTATCAATCACCAGGATAATTGGATTTATGCCGTGATAGGCAGCGCTTAAGGATTCAAGCCCCGTCATCAGAAAGGCACCATCCCCTACCAATACAACGGGTCTTGTCTTTGGATCCGCTTTGCCCGCTCCCAATGCAGCTGGTACTGCGTAACCCATGCTTGCATAAAAAGCGCTTGAGAGAGTCCAGGATGGAGCCATTAATTCAACGGAGGCAAATAAACAGTCCCCTGGCTCTATTAATAAGCCATGATTCTCGCCAATAGCCGCAGACACACAGTTCATGATTCTCTCCACAGTCAGCACTTGATTTTTCTGCGGAATAAACACAGGCGAGAGTGGTAAGCCTTGGCCATTCTCATGGTAATCATTCTTTTTAGCCGCTTTAATCAGAGCCGGTAAGAAAGCCCAAAGAGGAACATGTTCGTAAGTGCGATACCCAATTCTGACATAAGTGTCTGTGCATTCGATGAGGTTGGCCACATTAATATGATCGGTAAATCCGCCCATTAATAAATCAGCATAAGGTGCACCAAAAGTAATGAGTGGTTTTGCGCTTTCTACTTTTTCTACAACCTTCTTGGGGCTTACAGCACCCATATAGACGCCAATGGATAGCGGATGTCGTTCAGTGATTGTGCCCTTTGAGAGGGAGGTAGTAGCAAGGGGTATACCAAAGGTTTCGCAAAAATTAAGAATGTCCCTTTGAAGTCCGCGTCGTAATGCCATGACACCAACTGCTGCAACTGCATTGCCGGGATCTTGCAATAAGTGAAGGGTTTCAATAACCGCCAATTCCAAGCGTGCTGAATCTACTCTGGGTAACTCAATCTCCAAGGCGGTATCGATATCATTAATAGGCAGATCAACCATATCTCTTGGTATTTCAATATAACCAGGTCGTTGTTGCGCAATCATCTCCGAGAGCACGCGATCAATTTCTTGAGCAGCAGTTAGAGAATTACTGAGGACCGCTTGAGCAATGGTGATGTCGCGAAAAACATCTAATTGGGTATCAAAATTTTTCACCTTATGATGAATCAGTGGATCGCCTTTGCGTTCCTTGATTCCTGGGGCACCGCTGATCACTAGTAAAGGCACGTTTTCTGCCCATGCTCCAGCAGTTGCATTCACTACTTTGAGACCACCAACGGAATAGGTGACAGCACATACTCCAAGACCCCTTAAACGGGCATACGCATCTGCTGCAAATGCCGCTCCTTGCTCATCCGCGGTTACTAGTATTGGAAAACCATGGTGCTCTAAGCGATCAAATAAGCGAAGGGCATAGTCACCCACAATACCAAATCCTTCACTAACTCCACGTTCTTTAAATCTGCGGATTAGAAACTCAGGAATAGTAGTCATATTCGTATGCGGCATATTTATCTCAAGGCGATAGGGTCAGAAATAAGGATATTGAGACTAGTCAAAATCGTAGGGATACCCATTGAGTTTATCAAAATTACATTAGAAATAAGTGCGACAACAGTGGGTAAGCTGCCCTCTGGGCTACAGTGATGGGCGCGAATGCTGAACTGCTAACTGTAATCAATCCAGATTGATGCTGTAAATTAAAGAGGCGGCTTTTCGGCTAACACCCTTAAACCGATAACTTCTCTCGAGATTCTTTGGGATCTTGGGAAGATCTTGTGAACTGAGAACTACCTCATCCCCAAAGATTCCCTTCAGATCTACATGACAGTGCTGAGCAATTTCGAGATAACAGGCTCCGTTATCTGTTTCAAAGTCAAAGACATCGCGATCGGTATAGTCCGTCTTGCTTACGTCCACAGTAAGGCTGCGTCGGATTTCTAAGCGACTGGAGCTTAAATTAATTCCATCCTCTGTGGGTGTAAGGACTCTGAGTCGATCTAGCTTAATGTGTGAGTTAGTAACATCAAAACCATCATCCCCAGAATAAAAACTTCGTACTTCTGAGATTTGCCATTCATCAGGACCAACTCCCAATACTGAAAACCCATCAATATCATCGTCAACTACTTTGGTCCGAGTTGTTTCCTTCAAGGGGTCGCGGCGCCCTAAGTAGTGGCTGCTAATCATCTCAGCCTTGAACGATGAAAGCGGGTTTTTACGGTTTACCTTAACGCTCAACTTATCTTTGCTGGCAGTTCGGTAGTTCCCTAAAAACCAAATGCCGCCATTATCAGCGGTTCTAACTGGCCGAAAATCACTATCACAAGCTTTAACAGTAAAACGTTGTGCTCGCAAGATTGAGCCTTGATCAAAAATCAGAGCGGCTCGCAGTAAGTGCGCTTTAGGTAACTTTCCATTTTGGATTAGAAGGGTAGTCCCATCTTCAATGATTAAGCGCACATTTTTACGAACCCTAACTTCAGAGCAGATGATGTAAATTTTACGAGCAGATAAACGCCTATTGCGGGTAATGTTGCCCTGAAGAATTTCATAATTGTTAGACATCATTACTCCTAAGGTTCTGCTTAGAATGAAAAAAGGAAATTACTCGTTATGGAGTCCAACCCTTTTTTTCATGCTCTCATGAATTAATACAATGGGTTCGGGGGAACTCACCGTATCACCTAAATAGGGTAGATCGATAACCAATACAGCGCTGAACATAATAGTGAGCATCACAATTTGAATAGTTAATGCAAATACCCTCATGGCAGTAGCCTCAACGAGGCGAAGTGAGCAAATAAGTAAGACACCCAAAATACTGAATAAGCTAACAAAGTAAAAAGCAGCGGGTAAATCATTTTGTACGCTAAAAAGTCTAGCGTTGCGTAACTTTGCTACTTCATCTGAGCGATCTAAAATCTTTGAATAGACCACTATATCTTTTCCATCTTTTGGATTGATGTTATCTAAACTAGTAAAAAAGTTTTTGATAGCCTCTGCAGTTTTCGGATTTGCGCCACTAATTCTGATCAAGGGCCATTCTTCATTGAGAACAGAATCAACATATTTAACTAGGTAGGTACGAGAAGTAAAAGAATCTTTACTACCCTCGAGAACCAGAAGTCTTTCAAGGCTGCGAATGGCAGTAGCCTCTTGGGAGATTTTGCTATCAAGCTCAGAAAGGGTGGTCATTGCAAGAACCAGAACGAAACCCAAAACCACATAAGCACCTGACATTGTATTTTGGGTTGCGGTATCAAGAACGCTGCTGTCGTAATTGTCTGAAAAAAGAACGTGCTTAAAGCGACGCATTATCAAAGTGATAATCAGTAGAGTTAGGCAGGCAGATAAGGGGATCAGAATGAATATTTCTAAATCTGACATGGATCTGAAGAAACTGTACATGGCATTCGCAATGTCTGAGGGTTAATAGGCTTATTATAATAAGGCTATAAAAGAGATATCAGCCCTTTTCAGGGATGATGGGCTTCAGAAACATTAAAAATAGGATCTGACTCCTAGGAATTACGGAAGATTGACGGGATGCCCTGTAATGAATTTAGTTAAAGAAGACAAGACTGAGCTGAAGTGAGTCGACTATTCATAAGGCACCTCTCATTGTCGATAGCAGTTTTTTTTGTAAGCACCACAAGCTATGCTGATGAGTATCTTCCCGATCCCATAGTGGGATATGTCATGGGCGATACCCTCCAATTTCGACCTAACCCACTGAATATTCAGTCTGAAACGTATGGCGACTGGTCAGTTCAGGCGATAGCAACCGGCTTAGGTTTTCAGCAGTCCAATCCGGTGGCCTCTAATTATTCAAGCTATGCAGCTTTTACCAATTTGCAAGCGAATATTCAGAAAACCGATGGTCCTCTTAAGGTGTTTGTTTTAGCTGGCTCATACTCCCTTGCCGCGTTGGGGCAGGCATATATCAGATCAAGCACTTTTACAGAATCTACCTTTGGCTATATGCCAGAAGCTTACATTGCATTATCAGTAACTAAAGACTGGTCTATTTCTTTAGGAAAGCTCCCCTCTATGGGTGGCCTAGAGGCCGCGTTTACTTATGAGAACCCCAATATTCAGCGAGGTTTGCTTTGGACACAAACCAACTCTGTTAGCCGTGGAGTCCAAGTAAATTACCAGGAGGGGAATGTATCTGCAGCCCTAAGCGTTAATGATGGCGCTTATTCCGGGGTTTATAACTGGATTGGCGGCTTAGTAAATATTAAAACCAGTAAGACTAGTGAATTTACTGTTTCATGGACTGGCTCCATGTCTGGAAATTCCACAAATACTACAGCGACTCCTTTATTGCAAAACAATTCTCAGATTAGTAATTTAATTTATCAATATACGGGTGATCGCTGGTCCGTTAAGCCTTATTTTCAATACACCTATATACCTTCTAACCCCAATATTGGGCTTTATGGAAATTCAGGAACAGTTGGGTATGCAGTTCTAACCACTTATCACGTTGACCCTTTAACCAACGGCGTAGCCCCAAATAGGCACATTTCCATTCCTACGCGACTAGAGTATCAATCCAGTTATGGCAATAGTCTCAATCCAAATCTTCCGGCCGGACCAATGTATGGCCCTGGAAGTTCTGCTTGGTCTGCCACCATTACGCCAACCATTCAATCGGGTAGAACATTTGCCCGGGTGGAGCTGTCATTTGTAAAAACCTTTAACCCCTTGGCAGGATCTGCGTTCGGTGCTACTGGGACTAACAACACTCAGACCAGAGGAATGCTGGAAGTAGGACTTTTGTATTAATCTGAGCGCTAAATCTTTACCCTAGCTTTTTCTTGGCCTCACTGATTGCGCCGGCAATGCATCTAGTTAAATTGTAGTAATGGCGCATATCTTTATCTTCAACCCAAGTATTTGCCACGACCAGCTCTAAATTTTGAAGTCTTTCAACAATCAATTCAATTTCAGTTTTAGTAGTGGCGCTTCTGAATTCATCTTCCAAAAATCGTAAGGTCCAAAAATGTTTCCAGAGAAACTTCTGCGAAATAAATGACCGAAATCCCGTGGCTTTATACACTAGGGGAAGTATTATTAAAAATAGCGCAAG
>CAIMPQ010000051.1 GCA_903843315.1 uncultured beta proteobacterium | reverse complement strand
TTTGGTTACGAAACTTCTTGGCCTGGTTTGTAGCGATTGCATTATTGTTTTGGGGGAATATGCCTTACCCACCCCAGCAGACAAACTCATCATCTTTACTGAAAGCCATTGCCTGGGGCGGTCAGCGTTCTTACAGCGCTTTCTTGATCCACTTTGCCTTTATCTTGCTCGCAAATACGCTGTACATTGCCACCAATCTACATGTCCATGAAAGTGGCTTGCTCGCTATTGCTTTAATGCTTGGAGTAGTGGGCTGCAGTACCATCGCTGCAAATTATTTGTATCGCTGGATTGAAATTCCAGCCTCTAAATTGAAAATTTAGGAAATGGAATTATTTGATGGGAAATAAAGCCATATTTGATTTAGGTAAATTCAACTGACTGTAACTCAGTGTATAGTTGTGCCTACGACTCACCCCATAACCGTTCAATAGTTTGAGTGCTTTTGGGGCGGCAAGCCACCTTCGGGTGGCTTTGTCTTTTTAGGGATGACAAAATTATCAAAACCGTTGTTTATATTGATGGTTACAACCTCTACTATGGCTTGCTCAGGAAATCAAAACTGAAATGGCTTGATGTTGTTGAGCTATTTAAGACTCACGTTTTAGATAAAGATGCTCATGTAACTCAGGTGCGATATTACACTGCACCAGTTCTAGGGCGAATGTCTGATGACCCTAAATCTACTCAGCGACAGCGGCAATATCTTCAGGCTTTGAAAAAAGTAAATCCCCAGCTACTGGTAATTGTTGAGGGAAAAATCTTAGCCACCCGACCTTATCAAAGATTAGTGAGCCCAATTCCCGAGACGCCAGAATTAAAGGTAGTTCAGGTTTACGATTTTAATGAGAAAAAGACGGATGTTAATTTAGCAGTTGATCTCATTACAGATGCCTGGAAGGAGTCTTATGAGCAGGCAGTAATTTGTAGTAATGACTCTGACTTGGAGCGGGCTTTAGCTGCGGTAAAAATGGATCATCCCCATTTAAGAGTTGGAGTAGTTGCGCCAATCCCGAGTGGAGATCATAGACATATTTCTGGAGATCTCATAAGGCATGCAGATTGGAAGAAAACCCTGAGCCTTAGTCACATTGCTAAATCGCAGTTACCCTTAAAGATTCCCAATTCAAGAATTCAAAAGCCAAGCTCTTGGTGAAGATGCCTAGAGCCCCATATCCTTGAGGACGCGGAAGATTTCTCGATAAGCCTTCGGCGGCTTGTTCTGTTCTTTCTCACGACGGGCATTCCGAATAAGTGTGCGCATATTCTGAATATCCATATCAGGATACTGTTCAATCATTTTTGTAAATGTCTCATCATTGGTAATGAGCCGATCGCGATAGCTCTCTAAAAAATGTAGCTTGGCGGTTTCCGCTTTACTTACCCCTTGAATGGCATCGAGCCGTTTCTGTATTACATCGAGTTCTTCATCATCTAGAAAGCGCATCAACTTACCGAGATATTGCTTATGACGGCGAATCGCTTCAAAACTTTTGATTTTGTTTGTTTCGGCAATCGCTGTTTTAATTGCTTCATCTAGAGGGATGGTTTTGAGGGCATCGCTACTGAGGGCGGCCAAGACTTCTGC
>CAIMPQ010000050.1 GCA_903843315.1 uncultured beta proteobacterium | reverse complement strand
TTTCACAAACTCCATAGGTACCTCTACCCTGGAATCTACAAAAACAGCGATGAAGGGCGCAAAACCAAAATCCGTGCACCACTGATGTAGGGCACGGATTAAATAGGGCTTATTACTTGGAACAGCAGACATGCTGAGTGGAATGAACCGCAATTGGTGTTAGCGGCGCATTACCTTTTCAGAAGGTGTCAAAGCTTCGATGTAAGCAGGTCTACTGAAAATACGCTCAGCGTACTTCAATAGGGCTGCAGCATTGCGTGAAAGATCAATGCCATAGTGTTCAAGGCGCCATAACAATGGGGCAATGGCCACATCCAACATAGAAAATTCATCGCCTAGCATGTACTTGTTTTTAACAAAAATAGGCGCCAACTGAGTCAAACGATCACGAATCGCTAAACGCGCTTTTTCATGAACTTTTTCAGCAGCCTTACCTTTTTCATTTTCCAAAGCGGCTACATGCACAAAGAGCTCTTTCTCAAAATTAAAGAGGAAGAGACGTGCGCGTGCGCGTGCAACTGGATCGGGCGGCATTAATTGTGGATGAGGAAAACGCTCATCAATGTATTCATTGATGATGTTCGATTCATACAAAATCAAGTCACGCTCAACCAAGATAGGAACTTGGCCATACGGGTTCATCACCGAAATGTCTTCAGGCTTGTTAAACAAGTCGACATCGCGGATTTCAAAATCCATACCTTTTTCAAAAAGCACCAAACGGCAGCGTTGCGAGAATGGGCAATTAGTACCCGAGTACAACACCATCATAAATTTATGTCCTTAAATTTCTACTTCAATACAACAAACGCACAACAAACTGCGGCTTTAAATCTATTTCACTAAATGAGTCCTACTGGACCCAATTAGTGAATATCTTTCCAATAGGCTTTATTCAAGCGCCATGCAAACAACGTAAAGATTGCCAGGAACAAAAGAACTATAACGCCAAGACGCTTGCGTTCTAATTGAACTGGCTCAGCCATCCAAGACATGAACGCAACCAAGTCGGCAATGTTGTCGTCATACTCTTGTGGCTTCATAGTGCCTGGAGTCAACTGCTCAAAACCTACAAAAACTTTCTCAGTACGACTTTCATCGTGCGGGTCTTTGCGCTCCTCAAACTTGGCTGCGCGCTCACCCTGCAACTGCCAGAGCACATGCGGCATACCTACAGTCGGGTAAACCAAGTTATTCCAGCCAGTTTGGGTTGCGTCATCTTTATAGAATGTACGGAAGTAGGTATAAAGCCAATCGGTACCACGAGCACGGGCCTCAACTGATAAATCGGGTGGGGTTTTACCAAAGAACACTTTACCTTCTTTTGGTGTCATGGAAATGGTCATCAAATCACCGACTTTGGCATCATTCAAAATGAGGTTGTCTTTGATCTGTTGATCAGTTAGACCAATGTCACGCAAGCGGTTATAGCGCATACTTGTCGCTGAATGGCAGTTTAAGCAATAGTTCACAAATATCTTGGCACCATTTTGCAAGGAAGCATTGCTACTGACACGGTTAGGTGCCGCGTCCAGCGGAAATCCACCTTCATTTGCGTTGGCGCTCACAACAAAGCCAAGGGCGGCAACCAAAACAGTTGCTTGGCAGATGCCCATCAAAGTTTGCAGAATTCGTTTCATACTAGATCCTAATTTCTCTTAGCTGATATCTCAGGCGTGAATTAATGGGACTTAAAAGTAACGCGAGTTGGAACTGGCTTGAAGGTACCAAGCGTGCTCCAGAACGGCATTGCCAAGAAGAAGCCCAGATAGTAAATAGTGCATACCTGAGAGATCTTTTCAAACACTGGTGATGGTGGTTGGATGCCTAAATAACCCAAAATCACAAAACTCACCACGAACACGCCATAAATATATTTATGGAACTGTGGACGATAGCGTATAGATTTCACTGGTGATCTATCCAGCCAAGGCAAGAAGAACATGATCACGACTGAACCACCCATGATCACTACACCCCAGAACTTCGCATCAAATAAGTAGAAACCGCCAGCTAATACAAGA